>NZ_JBGTZB010000006.1:0-75270 GCF_041807825.1 Streptococcus sp. E24BD
CAACAATTTGTTGCTTAAAGTCATCACTAAATTGACGACGGATTTTTCTAGACATAGAGTTCTCCTGTTTTCTTTAGTGTAGAACACTTTATAAATTCTGTCTAGTTTAGTGTAACCGATTCAGTATGCCACCTTAACCTCTAGTCTCATGTCTTTGTATAACTCACTCTCAAACAAGAGTTTGGGGAGCTTGTAGTACCTTTCAGATGTTTGGTAGTGATTTGCACTAATGCGTTTCATTCTGTTCCTCCAATAATTTAATAGCTACTTGTCCGCTTGTCGTTACTTTAACTAAGCCGCTTGACTCCAATTCATCAAGTAGTTGATGGGCTTGTGGTGCTGGCACTCCCATGACAAGCATAAGATAGGCAGCAACACCACCACGAGTTAATTCTGCAAATTCCAATCTGTCCTCCTTAAACAAAAAAGGCAAGAACACTCTAAACTGTTCTTGCCTAAGCAATAATATTATTATCTAAAATGTGATAATGTCCTCCTTCATGACAGATTGTAGAACGCCCAAATCCTTGATTTATCAGCGTTTTAAGCACCTGTCATTATTATGACACAATCCCCCCCCCCAGGAAGACCCCAACTGTTAAAATCACCCCGCCGTTGCAAGAGAATCCTACCTGCTTCGTCGGTCAAAATCCCACCAGCAAAGGTCAGCATAATCTTGTCATGTCCGACTTTTGAGCGGATATAAGAAATATAATCTTGCGTCATGATGCTCCTTTCTCAGGAGAACAAAGCCCATAACTTGGGCAAAAAGATGATGAAGCCAACAATAACAGCTAAAAAAGACATCATCAAAACCGCTCCCGCTGCCATGTCCTTAGCATTTTTTGCTCGCATAGAAAAATGGTAATCACTCGCCAAGTCAACAACGTTTTCAATGGCTGAATTGACAATTTCCATGCAAATCACTCCAAAGATGCAAAGCAACAAAATCAGCCACTCAGTCGTAGACACCTTGAAAAACAGACCGGCAAGAAGAACGACAGCTGCTGATAGTACATGCTGTCTCATGTTGCGCTCTTGCACAAAACTTGTCTTTATGCCTGACCAAGCAAATTCAAAACTATTGATGAAATTGCTGTTTTTCCACTTTTGACGCTCTGCTTTGGGCTCAATGGGGTCAGATTTTTGATAAACCTTTACATCAGTCTCTTTTAAGTCCATAAGCTGTCAATATCTCCTCTTGCAAGCCAAACATTTCTGCTTCTTCTTCTGGTGTCTGATGGTCATAGCCATTGATGTGCAAAAAACCATGCACTGTTAAAAAGCCCATCTCTCGTTCGTAGGAATGGTCATACGCTAGAGCCTGCTCTGCCGCCTTGTCAATGGAGATAAATAACTCACCGATGTAACTATCAAATTCCGCCATCATCTCCATTAAATCAGTATCTTCTGCTAACTCATCATCAAAGACAATGGGCATTTCTGGCTTATATTCTAAACTAATCACATCGGTTGGTCGGTCTACACCGCGATAGAGCACATTTAACTCGTGACTGCGGGCATTGTCCACAAAGGTCACTGCCATTTCCTTGCCGACCTTGCCCAACTTAGCTGCCGCAAATTCTAAAATTTCTCTGGTTTGGGTCAATATCTCCTCAGAGACCTGTCCAGTTTCATCAATGAGTTCAATATACATGACACAACTCACCTCTCTTCTTTACTTTGCCTTATTATAACATACTTCCCTATAAAATGCAGAAGATAACCCAAGAAAGAAAAGGCAGCAGATCGCCTGCCACCTTTTTACGCTCATCTTGCAGTAAACTGTTTAATGTTGTCGGCCTGATAGTGATAGCAATCCAACTTTTCCTTAGAAAGATCACCACTGACAACTGCTGCCTTAACCGCACAGCCAGGTTCTGTCTTGTGCTGGCAGTCCGAAAACTTACAGCTGTCAGCCAAAGCCACAATATCATCAAAAAGGCTGACTGCTGAAACCGCCTCTTGACTGTCAATCCCCTTAAAACCAGGGCTATCAATCAAACAGTAATCCAGCTCCTCCAAAACATGGAGGGTCGTCCCTGTCGTGGTGTGCTTGCCCTTGCCATCACGCTTTTTCACCGCCTCAGTTCGCTCCAAATCCTGCCCCAGCAAACGGTTAAGGAGGCTGGACTTTCCTGCCCCTGAAGCACCAATCATCAAACCTCTGCTTTGTGGAATGAGCTGGCGCTTAACCACAGCAAGGGATTGGTCATCAAAGATGCTTAAAGCTGTAAAGCGAATATGAGGATAGAGACTGGATAAATGCGCTAATGTGTCATCCACCTGCGAACATAAATCCTTCTTAGTCAGCAGAACATGGAGTTCTTGTCCGTCCTGCTGAAAGACAAGGATAAATCGCTCTAGCTTAGATAGAGAGAAATTCTGGTCAAGCGCAATCAGGATAAAGAGCTAATCCACATTGCTAGCTAGAATCTGACTGGCTTCTAACTGACGATAGTCTTTCAGGCTATGATTAACTACTTTTTTGACTACCTGTTCACGCGCCAACAAGCGTTCAATCACCAATCGCCCCTTCTGTTCAGTTAACTGAACAAGATCGCCAACCACATAGTTGGGCTCTCCATAACGTTTTTTGACCGTAATCACCTCGCCTGTGACCAAACCAATTTGATAGCTCTGCCTGGTCTCAGACACTAGTCTACCGTCTTGTTTTTGGTCTGACCTCGGTTTTAAACCATAGCCATAGTTTTCCATCAAATCACCTAAACGTTCTGTTGAATCTGATACATGTGGGCATAGACTCCATCTTGAGCCAGCAAGTCCTCAGGCCTGCCTCGCTCGACGATACGCCCCTTATCCAAGACCAAAATCTGGTCAGCGTGTTGAATGGTGGACAGGCGGTGAGCGATGATAAAGGTTGTGCGACCTTCTTTGACCACCTCCATGGCTCGCTGGATGACCTCTTCCGTCTCTGTGTCAATATGCGATGTCGCTTCATCTAAGATTAAGAGCTTGGGATTGGAAAAGAGCGTTCGAGCAAAGGCAATGAGCTGGCGCTCGCCGCTGGAGAAGGCTGCTCCCTTTTCCACCACAGGCTCATGGATGCCCTTGTCTAGTCTAGCTAACAAATCAGCTGCTCCAACTTTCTCCAGAGCTACGATAATGGCCTCGTCATCTACATCCGCCTGATCCATGGCAACATTGCTGGCAATGGTGCCTGTGAATAGGTAAGGATCTTGCAAGACAATGCCCATATAGCGCCTCAGGCTTTCTCGTGAAAACTGGTCAATAGCTTGACCATCCACCAAAATCTGTCCTTGAATTGGATCATAAAAACGGTAGAGAAAGTTCATCAGAGAAGACTTACCAGAACCTGTATGTCCGACCAGATCGATGGTCTGCCCTTTCTCAGCGACGAGGTTGATGTCTGACAGGGTCGCTTGCCCCTCTTCATAAGCAAAGCTAACATGGTCAAAGATCACACGACCATCTGTCATCACCAGCTCTGCTGCCGCATCCATCTCGGTCTCCTCACCCAGCAACTCTTGAACTCGCTTACCAGTCTCGATAGAACGCTGAATATTGGGAAATTGCCGCACCAGCGCACCCATCAAATCAAACAAGTCCACCATGTAGTTGAGGTAGAGAAAGAGCCGTCCAGGGGTAATGGCTACCTTTCCAGAGAGAAATTGGTAACCCACCAAGGTCAAAATGACTGTCACGACCAGATTACGAATAAATTCTGTCAAAGGCCAAGATGAAATAGACTGTCCCCAAATAATCCGCTTGTCGGCATCCAACAAATGACCTGCAGCTGCTTCAAACTCGCTTAGAACTGCCTCCTCCTGACCATAAAGTTGCAAGAGACTAGCCCCATTCATGGTCTCGTTGACTTGAGTATTGACCTGACTTCTGGCCTCAAAAAAGTCCTTGGTCGGCTGGTCTGTCAGTTTCTTGTAAAGCAGCTGCACCAGATAAAAGACTGGCAAGAGCAAGATAGCTCCCAGAGCAGGATTCAAATAAAAAACAATCCCATAGGTTAAAACCACCCGTAAGAAATTGGTCAGGAGATTGACCAAAATCCCGTAGAAATCATTGCGCAAGGTCTCTGTGTCGTTGACAATCCGTGTCGCCAACTGCCCTGCTGGCTTGTCTGAAAAGTAAGCAATCGGCAAATTCTGCATCACATCGTAAGCGCGATTGCGCAAATCTGCAACGATTTGATTGCCCGACCGCCGTAGCAAACGTGACGCCCAGTAAGTTTATCCCGCTCCCATGAGTAAGAGGAGCAAGTAGCCACTCATCAGTTGAAGAAAAGCTGCCGCTTGAAAGACAGTTTGTCCCGTCAGTGAACTCAGATGAGCATCAATCGCGGTCTGAAGTATCATGGGGGCTAACTGACTAGCTATTGTTACTAGTAAAAAGAGCACGACTGCCCAGAAAAAGAGCCACTTAACCTGCTTGATCTCCTTGATTAAGCTCAGAATAACTTTCATTATTGCCCTCCTTTTTGTGTTTGCTGGCGGTTGTACTGGTCGACATACCAGCCACCTGCTGCCAGCAAGTCTGCTGGTCGTCCCTCTTCGATGATTTGTCCGTCATCTAAAACCAAGACCCAATCCGCATGGTGAACCGCAGATAAGCGGTGGGCAATGATAAGGTTGGTCTTGCCTCGCCGTTCCTCTTGCAAGCGCTGGATAATCTGGCGTTCAGTCTTGGCATCGACCGCAGACAATGAGTCGTCCAAAATCAGCAGTTCTGGCTGACGAATCAGGGCACGAGCGATGGAAATCCGCTGCTTTTGCCCACCTGAAATGGACAAGCCCCGCTCCCCAATCATGGTCTCCAAACCATCTGCCATCCGTTCAACATCCTCAGTAAAGGCCGCCATCTCAATCGCTGCTGCCAGATCCTGGGCTGACGCAGCAGGATTTCCCAGCAGAATATTGTCTCTGACCGACTTAGAAAAGAGCACATGCTCCTGCGGCACATAGCCAATCAAGGTCTCAATCGAACGCCGCCGATAGTCCAAGACAGACCGCCCGTCAATGGTGAATGCCCCTTGACCAAGAGGGTATTGGCGTAAAAACTGACGGACCAAGGTTGTCTTACCTGAACCCGTTTTTCCGACAATCCCAACCGTCTGACCTGCCTGCAAGACCCAGTTGATGCCTAGTAAACTGTACCGCTCTGCCTGCGGATAAGTAAACTGATAGTTTTCAAAAGCATAGGTCTGCGGTTTTGTCAGCACGAGCTGACCATCTGCTTCCATGTCGTCACCAGTCTCAATCAGTTCATGGATTTTTTCAAAAGAAGTTTTCCCTGTCTGATAGACCAATAACAAATCCGCTATCATCCAAAAAGGCTCAATCAAAGACACCATATACAATTGTAAGGCCAACACCTGACCGAGGCTAATAGCTCCTTTTTGTAAAAAGTGAGCTCCCAACCACAAGACCTCTACCGTCGATATTCCTGGTAGCGTTACCACAACTGGATTGTAGAGAGACTGCCAGTCTCCAATACGATTACCTGTCTCTGCCAACGTTTGGGTACGTTTGCGAAACTGCTTCTCCTGCACTGCTTTTTTGCTATAGGCACGAGTAACCTGTACCCCTTCGATGGCTTCTAAAACCTCATTATTAAGCTGGGCGACTGCTTCACGGTTATCATCAATCAGCTGGTCTTGCTTGCGACTAATCATATACATCAAGACCATCATCAGCAGCATCGGTAGCATGGCTACCAAAGTCACCTGCCAAGATAAAACCAACATGGCTGGTAAAATAAAGGCAATCATGCCCCCAGCATAGACCACAATCATTAGCCCATAACCAATGACTTCAAGTAGCCCTCCCACATCCGTTGAGAAACGGGTCAGGATGTCGCCTGAACGAAATTTCTCATAAAAAGGGGTTCGCATCCGAATCAGCTTTGCAAATGCTTGCTGCTGTAAGTCAAACTTAAAGGTCACCGACCCTTGGAAAAGCTGATAATGCCACAGATGGGCTGAGCCATAGTTAACCAAGGTAGCAACTGCCAAAAAGGCAATGTCGCTCACCAAGCGCTCTTGGGTTAGGCTCTGCTGAGAAAGCTGATCCACCAACCGCTGCGTCACCTGTGTCGGTACTAGCAAGGTCACATCATACACCACCAGCAAAATCGCAACCCACAAGTAGCGCCACTTGTGTTGCCGCATATAACTCCAAATCAAACCAAACATCTCTTCCTCCTTAAAAACACAAAAAAACCTAGATGGACATAGCCACCCAGGTCAACAGTCTACAAAAATAGACCTATTTCTGCTTGTCTGAAAGGAGGCTTGTTCCATGTATACGTCTAACATTGATCATGATTACTGTGTTCATGGCTATACTCCTTCCTGTTTTGATGGTATTTATTATAACATAGATTCTTGACTTGTCAAGGGAATCGTGAATTTTTTCTTTTATGTCATTACCCGCTGTCGCTACTCGCTATTTTTCACTAATCTTTTCCAAAACTCACGAAAACGCTCTGCTATTATCCTTAAGCTTCTGCCTCATACGCTCGGATAATCTCTGCTACCACAGGATGCCGCACCACGTCTTTAGCGGAAAAATGCACAAAGTCAATCGCAGCAATGCCCTGCAATTTTTCTGTGGCATCTATCAGGCCTGATTTGACCTTGCTGGGCAGGTCAATCTGACTGGTATCACCATTGACAATCATCTTAGAGTTGAAGCCCAGACGGGTCAGAAACATCTTCATCTGCATGATAGTGGTGTTTTGTGCCTCGTCCAGAATGACAAAGGCATCGTCCAGCGTCCGTCCCCGCATGTAGGCTAGAGGAGCAATCTCGATAATCTCCCGCTCCATCAAGCGAGCGGTCTGCTCCTTGCCCAAAATCTGGTAGAGGGCGTCATAAACAGGGCGCAGATACGGGTCGACCTTTTCCTTGAGGTCACCCGGTAAAAAGCCCAGACTCTCACCAGCCTCCACCGCAGGGCGGGTCAAGATAATCCGCTTGACCTGTCCCCGCTTGAGGGCTGTTACCGCCAAGGTCACCGCCAAGAAGGTCTTTCCAGTCCCTGCTGGACCAATCCCAAAGACGATATCATGGCTCTTGACACTATCGACATAGACCTTCTGACCCAGTGTTTTAACTCGAATTGGCTTACCGTAGCTGTCTTTGATGATGTCCTCTTCATAAAGGGCGACAAATTTGTTCATCTCACCGCTGCGTGCCATACTGATCGCCATCACAACATCAGGTGTCGCGATGACCATGCCTCGTCCGACTAACACCAGCAAAGCCTCGATGACCAATCTCGCCATCTCAACTGCTGCCTCTTCACCCAGCACCTGCACCACTTCCGTCCGAGCATGCAGAGTAACACCAAACTCTTGCTCTATTAGCTTGAGGTGGCGCTCATTACTGCCAAATAGGCTTAGCATATCATCAGGGTGTTTTAAGCGAATGTCCATTGAAAAATCTTCCAAGTTTTTCTCCTTTTTTCTCTTTCGTCTATTATACCATAAAAGCTGTGTTTTTTTGGGAAATAGCAGATCTGTTCAGGCAGACTAACTGACTATTTCTCAAAAATAGAGGGGGACAATTCGACAGAAATTGATTAGACGTTACCCCTCTCTGAAAAGTTAAGTAGGACTACTCAGCTGACGACATCTGCTTGTCAGGGACCAAGGTGTTCACGGTTCAGCTTTCAAAGATTATACACCTTGAGACACTTGACAACTAGACATTGGCACGAAAGCACCTAATGACCCGTGCATGGGCAACTCTAAAATCAGCAAAGCCGATAACAGTTGCTCCAAACCACTCTTTTCGCCTCGTTAGCGCTAATAAAATGAAAAAACCAGGATTATTATCCTAGCTTCCTCATTTTTTAGTTCTTATTTCAAATCATTATTCGTCATGATTTCATCAATAAACCCATAAGCCAAGGTTTCCTCAGCTGTCATCCAGTAATCGCGTTCGCCATCTTTATGAATCTGACGAACAGTCTTACCAGAATTATCAGCTAAGATTTGCTCTAAACGTTTACGGGTCTTGAGCAAGTGCTCAGCAGCAATAGCCATATCGGTCTGCTGAGTACCGCCACCAGTACCTCCCATCGGCTGATGGATCATGTACTCGGCATTTGGTAACATGAACCGTTTCCCTTTAGTTCCACTTGAAGCGATAACTGTTCCCATGCTAGCTGCCATCCCCATCACAATCGTCTGCACATCAGCTTTGATAAAGTTCATGGTATCCACGATAGCAAGACCTGCAGAAACAGATCCCCCAGGGGTATTGATATAGAGGTAAATGTCTTTGGTTGGGTCTTGAGCATCTAGAAATAACAACTGGGCAATGATAGAGTTTGCCATATTATCCTCAACTTGTCCTGTCAGCATAATGACACGATCTTTTAATAAGCGAGAATAAATATCGTAGGAACGTTCCCCACGGCTGGTTTGTTCAATAACTACTGGAATCATAATGTCTCCTTTTCTTGTTTCAGTATAGGTCTATTATAAGCGATTGGTCAAAAATGGTCAAATAAAAAACTTATCATTTTTAGCAAAAAGAAAGGAAGGTGATTTAGCTATCGCCCTCTTCCCTTCTGTTGACTAGTATCGACTAAACTATCTTTAAGAACCTGTCGGTGTCAAGACCTACTTAGTCCCAAATAAACGGTCACCCGCATCACCAAGACCTGGAACGATATAGCCGTTTTCGTTGAGTTTTTCATCCAATGCTGCCGTGAAAATTGGCACATCTGGGTGGGCTGCTGTGAGGGCTTCGACCCCTTCTGGCGCTGCAACCAAGCAGACAAACTTGATATTGGTTGCGCCACGCTTTTTCAGAGAATCAACCGCTAGGAGGGCTGAGCCACCAGTCGCCAACATCGGATCAACCACAAAAATCTGGCGCTGGTCGATGTCCTCTGGCAATTTAACCAAATACTCAACAGGTGTCAAGGTTTCCTCATCACGGTACATGCCGATGTGCCCAACCTTAGCCGCAGGAACAAGGCTCAGAAGACCATCCACCATGCCGATACCTGCCCGCAAAATTGGCACAATAGCCAACTTTTTACCAGTCAACTGTTTCTGCACAGTCTTGGTAATAGGGGTTTCAATCTCAACGTCCTCAAGAGGCAAATCACGCAATACCTCGTAACCCATCAACATGGCAATTTCATTAACCAACTCACGAAAATCCTTGGTTGATGTTGTTGTCCGCCGCAGGATAGACAACTTGTGCTGAATCAGCGGATGCGAAATAACCTGACATTTTTCCATGATGAAAACCACCTTTTCTATTTTGTTATCTTAACTATTATAGCATAGTTGCGCCCGTTTTTCATCTCTGATATGCATTCTTTTGAAAAATAGCAGAGCTCTTTTTTGACATTCTGGGATAACCGTCGTTAACTCATTTTTACTGATTGAACCAGCAAAAAACCGACAGCTTTTGTAGTTGTCGGTCTTATGTTTGACTAGTTAATCTGACGACGATGAACCAAGCCAAGGCTTGCCAAGGTCGCTACCAGACCCAAACCTGTTAGTGCAAGGGAGCTAGCCTCACCTGTTTGTGGTAAGGTGTTTTTGCTCTCTGTTTTTGCTTTTGTTGCTTCAGTAGCTGATGTAGCTGGTTTGGTCAGTTTGGCAAACTGAGCCTTGACTTTATCCAAATCTTCAGCCGTTTCAGCAAAACTGATGAGAACTGCCAAGTCGCCTTTTTGCTCGTCAGTAAGATTAAACTGATCGATTTGCGCCAAAATCTGGGCACGTACAGGCGACAAGTCTGGTGCTTGTGGGGCTGGGGTGATTGGGGTTGGGCTTGTTGTGCCGTTATTGCCTGTGGCTGGTGGTGTAATCGTGTTCCCACTACCGTTGTTAATTGGTGGGTTTTCAGTATTTGTGCCATCGTTGGTAGTTGGCGGAGCTGGTGGGGTAGCCTCACCTTGGTTACTATTGCCAGCTGATGGTGGAGTTTGGTTGTCAGGCTGGTTATCTTGGTTATTACCATTGTTAGATGGTTCTGAAGCAGGATTATCTTTGGAGTAACTAAATCCAGCCAAAGCGAAGCCTAAGAGATTATCCCTTTTAATGTCTTCATAGGTATAGGTGAAACCATTTCGAGATGTCCCATTATTATTAAAATCAATAAATATAAATCCTGGGAACTCCTTAGCTTCAACTGTAACTGACTCTCCTGGAGACAGCAAAAAAGTCTCACTTAAAAGTGTCCCTCACTCGCCATCTTCAGAGTAACCATATGATGCTATAACTTTCATTTGAGCAACATTTTCCTCAGCCCTCACAACCGTCGTACCAATCACAGGCAACTCAGTTGCTGTTGCAACTGCCCCAAGCGCTACCAGTGTCAGGCTGGTCACGCCATACTTTAGAAGTTTTTTCATAAACTCCTCCTTTTTTATAAATAGTTGCTGTTTAGAAGAGCTTGGCTTGAAAAGTCAAGCTCTATATACTAGTATATAGGCATTTTGTCAAGTTTTTTGTTCAAAAAACAGCAAAAACCTGCCGAAGGCAGGTCTTTTCAGTGATTTTCACGAATTTTCAAGCACTCCTCAGGAACTTTAGATCTTTCCAGCTTACTCTGCTCTGCTATTTGACAGACAAAAAACGGCCAAAGCCGTTATCTGTCATCAATCAGTGAGCCACAATCTCCTGAGCAATCTCACGACCAGTCAAGCCAGTCTCGTAATAGGTTGGCCAGTTGTCCAGCTCCTCGAGTAAGACCTTGTGATCCTCAGCCCCCCAGTAGATGTGGAAGTGCTCAGAGTCTTGCGGTGCGATGGCGTGGTCGCTAAACTGAATATTTTTGAACTCACCAGCATCAGCGTCATCCGTTGTAAAGAGGTAACGCACGCCACGATTGCCTTTTTTATAAGTCAACACTTCGTAGCCGACATACTTGTAGGTAAAGGTTTTCTTCTCGCCACCACGGACAAAGGTCATGGTGTTCTTGTCGCCGTCAATGATGATGTTATCAACATCGGTCTTGTAACCAACAGTGTAGTAGTCCTTATACTCGCTAGCTATCATGGTCTTGCCAGTCTTAGCCTTGTAGTCCCAGACAGGGTCAAGTGTACCATCGACCAGATAAGGGTAAACCGACTGCCAGTCGCCATCCCAGTCCGCTAATGTGCGGTCAGTGATGTCCTTGTCCTCAAAGTACCCCTTATAAACCGTCTTGGTCTTGTCCTCTTCAGGCTTGATGGCATCGCCAGCTGTTTCTGTGGTCAATAGCAGAGCTTTCAGGTTGTCTCTCATGACAGAGAAATAATCAGCTCCCTTAGCCATCTCCTGCTCTGTTAGGCTTTCCAGCGGGTTGAGGACAGCTGTCTCCACCCCAACCTCATTTGCCAGAGTTTTGGCAACGTTTGAGGAGGCATTTTCTTCAAAATAAATGTACTTGACGCCGTTAGCCTTAACGTATTCAGCTAGCTCAGCCAAGCGTTTGGCTGATGGCTCGCTATCTGCCGATACCCCAGCGATAGGGATTTGGGTCAGGCCATACTCCAGTGCCAAGTAGCCAAAGGCGGCGTGTTGGACAACGAAGCTGGTTTGTTTTGGGCTTGCCAGAGCAGTATCATATTCCTTGTCCAGTTCTTCTAGCTTAGCGATGTAAGCAGCAGCATTCTTTTCAAAAGCGCCTGCTGATTTTGGAAATTCTGCCTTGAGGTCATCACGGATATTTTCCACCAGTTTGATGGCCAAGCTCGGTGCCAACCAAACGTGGGGATCGAGTTCATGGGTGTGTCCCTCTTCACCGTGATCGTGGTCAGCGTGGTCATGCTCCTCTTCAGCGACACCAGGCGCTAAAATCATGTCCCCAGTCGCCTTGACAAAGGTCACCTTATCCGTGTCAACAGCTTCCTCGACATCATGCACCCAGGTTTCCATGTTCTCATCATCATAGACAAAGGCATCAGCGTCTTGGATTTTAGCGATGTCCTTGGTTGATGGCTCAAAACCGTGTACTTCAGTTCCTGCCTTGATCAAGAGTTCAACATTGCCCTCATCACCAACGATGTTTTTGGTGTACTCATAAATGGGGTAAAAACTTGCAACCACCTCTAGTTTCTCATCCGTTTTGGACGAATTGTTAGCCGAGCAGGCTGCCAAGCCCAATGTCGAAAGACTTAGTAAGCCAACAACTGCCAGTAGTTTTCTTTTCATCTCTTTCTCCTTTTATTTTAACCAGTTAAAGGTCAACCAGTAAATTATATCATCTTGACCAAATTTGTCAAGCACAAAATTTGCTGTTATTGTTTGATAATCAAAGTATTTGCGTTTTAATAATTTCTATGAGATAATTAGCATTCAATCAGAGTTGTCCTATTTAAGATGGGGTAGTAATCACCCAATTACAACTGAGGTTGAATCTTTTATAAACGATATCTTATAAGGAGATTTTATATGAAATTTGTCGTTAACTATGCCGGCTCGCTTGTCTATCAGGCCTTTGATGTCATTGATGAAGCTGGAAAACTTGCCTATAAAATTCGTGGGAACACCTTGATGTTCGGTGCAAAAACGACTATTTTTAATGCAGATGACCAAGAATTAGCCCTGCTCAAGCAAAAAATCTCGTTAACCCACTACAGTTACAATATCCTACGAGATGATCAATTAATTGCCAACGTCACCAAGAAAAACCTATCCTTAAAGCCAAAATTCACCATTACTGGTCTAGACTGGTCTGTGGAAGGAAAGTTCCTATCACGCGAGTACAAACTCTTTAACAACAACGGTGAGGTTATTGCAATCATCAATAGGCAAGGTCTTCTGCAAGAAGGCGCTTATGCTTTTGAACTTATTGACCAAACCGTTGATCCTGTCACAATCCTTGCTGTTTTAACAGCTATCGATGCTGCTCTTATGCAGAAATAGTGTGGATTTCTTATCGCTCAAAACGCCCTCAGTGTCCTGTTTCTCACTGAGGGCGCTTTTTGTCTAAAGGGTCTGTACCATAAAACTTCTACTCTCCAGCACTTTCAGCATAGCTTTAGCCGTATCTAAAGCGGTGAAAAGCGGAACTCCATTTTCAATAGCAGCCTGACGGATTTTTGCCCCGTCCTGCCCTGCTGTTCGGTCGAGACCGGAAGTGTTAATCACGGCTTGAACCTTGCCCTGACGAATCGAGTTTAAAATATCAGCTCCTCCATCACCGATTTTGGGGACTGTCTGAACTGGCAAACCTTGCTCAATCAGGTAACGCGCTGTGCCTGCAGTTGCGATTAAGCCATAACCGATAGCTAGGAAACGTCTTGCGAGATCTAAAGCCTCCCCCTTGCTCTCATCAGCAATGGTAAAAATAATGTTGCCATGACTTGGCAGATGAAGATAGCTGGCTTCAAAGGCTTTATATAGCGCTTTTTCAAGCGTACGGTCTGTCCCCATCACCTCGCCTGTAGATTTCATTTCAGGACCAAGCAAGCTATCAACCTTGGCTAACTTGGTAAAGGAGAAGACAGGAGCTTTGATATGAACCTGCGGACTTTCTGGGTAGAGACCATCAACGTAGCCAAGCTCATCTAGTGTTTTGTCTAAGATCAGTTGGGTCGCGACCTGTGCCATTGGAATCCCTGTAACTTTAGAGAGAAATGGCACTGTCCGGCTGGCACGCGGGTTAACCTCAATCACATAGACTTGCTCATCTTTGATGACAAATTGAATATTCATCATACCAATACAGTTGAGCCCAATAGCCAAACGCTTGGTGTAATCCACAATGGTGTCTTGAACCGCCTCTGTCAGAGTCTGCGGCGGGTAGGCAGCCATCGAATCCCCAGAGTGAACTCCTGCCCGCTCAATGTGTTCCATAATACCTGGTATCAAAACTGTCTGACCATCCGAAATGGCATCAACTTCGCACTCTTGACCAATGATGTAGGAATCAATTAGGACGGGGTGGTCTGGGCTGGCTTTAACTGCCGTCCGCATATAGTTGCGAAGATCAGCCTCCTTGTCGACAATTTCCATGGCACGACCACCGAGAACATACGATGGGCGGACAAGCACCGGATAACCGATACGAGCGGCAGCTTGCACCGCACCTTCTTCATCAACAGCAGTTTGTCCTGGTGGTTGCGGGATGTCAAGCTCTCGCAGGGTCTGCTCAAAAAGATCACGGTCTTCTGCCCTGTCGAGATCCGCCACCTGTGTCCCCAAAATCTTAACACCTGCCTGGGCAAGAGGTTCAGCTAGATTGATTGCCGTCTGTCCACCAAATTGCACCACGACCCCAATCGGTTGCTCAAGGTCAATGACATGAAGCACATCTTCCAAAGTCAACGGTTCAAAGTAGAGCTTATCTGACACTGAAAAATCGGTCGAAACCGTTTCTGGGTTAGAGTTCATGATAATCGCCTCATAACCTGCCGTCTGAATGGCCTTGACCGAATGCACCGTCGCATAGTCAAACTCTACCCCTTGCCCGATACGGATAGGACCAGACCCTAACACCAGCACAGATGGTCGACCAGAAGCCACAGACTCATTCTCAAGACCGTAAGTAGAGTAAAAATACGGCGTCTCAGAAGCATACTCACCCGCGCAAGTATCCACCATCTTATAGACCGGCGTGATGCCGTTTTCCAGACGTTTCTGGCGAATAGCAGAGCTATCCACCTCCCACAGCTCTGCGATCTTGCGATCGGAAAAACCATGTTGCTTGGCCAGTTTCAAGAGCTGTAGCTCATTAGGTTGACTGGCTAAAGCAAGCTCCAACTGATAAATGTTAACCAATTTTGTGAGGAAGAAGCGATCAATCCCTGTTAAGTCGTAAAGCATATCCAGTTCACACTCTCGACGAATAGCTTCAGACAGGTAAAAGAGGCGGTCATCTTGTGCCTTGCTCAGTCGCTTCACAATCTCATCATCTGATACTTGACGGAGTTCTGGCAGTTCATTGTGGTGGGCTCCGATTTCTAGAGATCTGATGGCTTTGAGCAAGCTCTCCTCAATGTTACGACCAATGGCCATTACCTCCCCAGTTGCTTTCATCTGAGTACCTAACTGGCGATCTCCAGACTCAAACTTGTCAAATGGAAAACGGGGCAGTTTGGTCACCACATAATCAATGCTCGGTTCAAACATGGCATAGGTTGACCCTGTGACTGGATTTTTCATCTCATCGAGGGTCAGACCAACTGCTATTTTAGCGGCTAACTTAGCAATCGGAAAACCTGTTGCCTTAGAGGCTAAGGCAGACGAGCGAGATACGCGAGGGTTAACCTCAATAACATAATACTTAAAACTATGCGGATCAAGCGCTAACTGAACATTACAACCGCCCTCAATTTTTAAGGCTCTGATAATCTTGAGACTAGCATCTCGCATCAACTGGCACTCGATGGCAGACAGGGTCTGCGTCGGCGCCACCACAATCGAGTCTCCGGTGTGAATACCTACTGGATCAACGTTTTCCATGTTGCAGACCACCAAGGCGTTGTCTGCTGAGTCACGCATCACTTCGTATTCAATTTCCTTGTAACCTGCGATGGAACGCTCCACCAAGCACTGGGTGACTGGTGAGAGTTTAAGGCCGTTTTCTGCAATTTCTCGTAGCTCTGCTTCATTGGCACAAAGTCCACCCCCAGTACCACCAAGCGTAAAAGCAGGGCGAACAATGAGCGGATAACCGATACGCTCAGCAAACTCAAGGGCCTCATCAACAGTTGTGACAATAGTAGACTCTGGAATTGGCTCACCCAAAGTTTCCATCAACTGCTTAAAGAGATCACGATCCTCTGCCTGGTCAATGGCAGATAGCTTAGTCCCCAAGAGTTCAACTCCCAACTCATCTAAAATGCCTTCTTTGGATAACAACATGGCCATATTGAGCCCAGTCTGACCACCAAGTGTCGGCAGCAAAGCATCTGGTCGCTCTTTGCGCAAGATGCGAGAAACAAATTCTAGGGTAATTGGTTCGATATAAACCTTGTCCGCAATTTCTCGGTCAGTCATGATGGTGGCTGGGTTGGAATTAACAAGGACAACTTCATAACCTTCTTCCTTGAGTGCTAAACAGGCCTGAGTTCCAGCATAGTCAAACTCGGCTGCCTGGCCAATCACGATTGGGCCAGAGCCGATTACCATGATTTTCTTAATGTCTGTACGTTTTGGCATATTGTCCCCCTCTACGTTTTAGATTTGCTCTTGTCTTTTGGTCATGAGTTCTTGCCAGTCCATAAAGGTCTGACGTGTCGGCTCATAGTCAATGCCCATCACAGCTAGGTTCTTGTGTCTGGTCGCTTGAATGCTTTGGTCATTCAAATGACGGGCTAACACCTCTAGTTGCTCTGGCAAGTCAGCGTCCACTGCCGCTTCTGTTTGACTCTGCAAGGTAAAGGTCACACGTCCCGTCTCCTGTTCACGCACCGCATGGTTAGTCCCGTGATGTCCAATAGCCAAACGCTCGACCCTAGCCCCATTAGCTAGCGCCAAAACACGATGACCTAAACCAAGTCCCAAAATTGGCAGACTATCCTGCAAGCTCCTGACTAGTTCAACCACCTGTGGCAGCTGGTGAGCTCTCCCAGGACCGCTGGACAAAATCAGTCCACTTGGGGCTAGGGCTAGAATCTGTTCAGCTGAGCTATCCCAAGGCACAACCGTAACTTGCCAGTCTAAGTGTTTAAGTGTTTTTAACAGGGCTTGTTTCAGTCCCAAATCAAGGATCACAACACGACGACCTGTCCCTGGCAAGGCATAAGCTGTCTTGGTCGATACCCTGTCAACGAGATTCTGCTCAATTGCTTCGACCTGATTGGGCTCATCTCGCTGGTCGGTCAACTGTGCTCTAATAGAGCCTCTGTCTCTAATCAAACGCGTCAGCGCTCGCGTATCCAAACCAGAAATACCTGGAATCCCTTTGCGGCGCAAAAACTCATCTAAGGTCATCTGACTGCGCCAGTTACTGCCTTCTTTTCCCCATTCATAAACAATAACACCTCGGCAGTCTGAATAGAAAGAATTATCATCATCAGCATTTAGCCCATAGTTGCCAATTGTTGGGTAAGTAAAAACCACAAGATGACCAGCATGAGCTGGGTCTGTAATGGTTTCTTGGTAGCCAACCATACCTGTTGTAAAGACCAGCTCACCAGTTGTTGTCACATCAGCTCCAAAGGCTTCTCCCTCAAACACTGTGCCATCTTCTAAGATTAAATACCGTTTTGCCATGTTCTCTCCTTACAAATAGTGCAATTTTCCACGGAAATCATCTAAACATTCGTAGCCTTTTTCAGCCATGATGCTCCGCAATTCTGCCTCCAAGCGGTCAAAAATCGCTGGGCCCTCCTCCTGAAGAGCTGTTCCGACCTGCACCAGACGTGCACCGCAGAGGATATGCTCAAAGACATCACGACCAGAGCTCACACCACCTGTTCCGATGATAGCAATCGATGGTTTCAACCGCTGATAAAAGGCATGGACATTGGCCAGAGCTGTCGGCTTGATGTAACTTCCTCCAAGACCCCCAAACCCATTTTTGGGCTTGATAGCTACCGTCTCGTCGTCAATGTAGAGGGCATTGCCGATACTGTTGACCGTATTGACAAAGGTCAAGGGAAACTGATTGAGCACCTTGGCGATTTGGTCAAAATGAGTGAGATCAAAGTAAGGCGGTAATTTCACTCCCAAAGGCTGGTCAAAGTAGGCGAAAACTTCTGTCAGGAGTTCGTTGACACCTTCGGTGTCATAGCCCAGCTGGGGTTTGCCGATAAGGTTGGGACAAGAAAGATTGAGCTCCACAAGACCATTGTAGCTAGAAGACTGGATTTTCCTGAGCAGGGTATGAGTTTCCTCACGAGACAGCCCCGTCACGGATAGGAATGGCGAGCTCCCCCCAACCTCTACCGTTTTGAGGTAGTCCAGATAGTAGTCAATGCCCAAATTTGGCAAGCCCATGGAATTGATAGACCCTAGCGGTACTGCCTTGTAACGCGGTGTCGGATTGCCCTCGCGTGGATTGAGCGTAGCAGACTTGGTGACAAAGGTGGTCGCCTTAGATGCCCGCAAGTCATCCAGTTCAGTTCGGTCATAACAATGAACACCAGAGGCATTCATCACACAGCTGTCAAAACTAAATTGTCCAAGAGTGGTTTGTAATCTGGTCATGTTATTTCTCCTCGTAAACGATTTGTCCTTGATAAATGGTCACCAATGCTTTCCCATAAACGGTCTGTCCACCGTAAGGGGTATTTCTGCCTTTGCTGAGAAACTGGTCTGGGTCGATGGCATAAGCCGTCTCGGTATCTAAAATCACCATATCAGCAGAGCTGCCAACCGTCAACCTACCATAAGGCAAATCAAAACAGGTTGCCACGTCCTCAGTCATCAGCGCCAGCAATTTTTCCAACGGTAAGATCCCTGTCCGCACCAAATGAGTGTAAAGCAAACCAAAAGCCGTTTCACTACCGACGATACCAAAAGCTGCTTGGGTCATGGAGCAGTTTTTTTCCTCAGGCGCATGCGGCGCGTGGTCAGTGGCGATGATGTCAATGGCGCCATCCAAAAGCCCCTCAATCAGAGCCTGTCTATCCTGAGTTGACCGTAAAGGCGGGTTCATCTTCCACAGGCCAGTATCGTGAGTAATGTCCATCTCGTCGCTAACCAGATGGTGAGGGCAAACCTCGCAAGTCACTCGAATGCCATTTTTCTTGGCCTCGCGCACCAAACGCACCGAGGCTTCGGTGGAAACATGGCAGACATGATAATGGCAACCTGTGGTTTCCGCCAATAAGATGTCTCTGGCAATCTGCACGCTCTCACAAACAGACGGAATGCCTGGCAACCCTAGCTCCTGACTACGTTTACCCTCGTGCATACAACCGCCTCGTATAAGAGAATTGTCCTCGCAATGAGCGACAATCGGCTTGCCCAATGAAGTTGCCAAACGCATGGCCTCATACATGGTATTGGCATCTTGAACCCCACGCCCATCATCACTAAAGGCAAAAACACGCTGTGCCAAATCCGTCATATCTGCCAAGTCCTGCCCCATTTCCTCTTTGGTAATCGCGCCATAAGGAAGCGCCCTGATAACACTATGCTGGGCAATCAAGTCTAGTTGCTGCTGCAAATGTTCTCGACTGTCTGGGACAGGATTGAGGTTTGGCATGGGCATGACTGTTGTAAATCCACCTCTGGCAGCCGCTCGACTGGCCTGAGCAATGGTTTCCTTGTGCGGAAAACCTGGTTCTCGCCAGTGGACATGAACATCAATGAAGCCTGGCGACACATAGCGACCAGCTGCATCAAGTACCTCATCCCCTATCGGATCAATCCGCTCGGCTATTTCTCCGATATACCCTTGGGCAATGAGAATGTCTCGCTTAACCCACTTTCCGTCTAGGAAAATCGTGGCATTTGTGATTAACATCTGTCCCTCCTATAAGTTGTTGCCGGTGATGATGTGCTCTAAAATCGCCTGCCGCATGAAAACACCATTGGTCATCTGCTCAAAAATAACTGACTTGTCCGCTTCCACCAACTGGCTAGCAATCTCCGCCCCACGGTTAACAGGAGCAGGGTGCATAACAATCGCCTCTTGTTTGAGTTTCTTGTAGCGTTCCAAGGTCAGCCCATAAGCCTGATGATAGCTTGTTATGTCTGACAATTTCGTTCCAAAATGCCGCTCATGCTGCAGACGTAAAAGCATGCAGACATCCAACTCTGGTAAAACGGTGTCAAAATCAACCATTTCACCTAAGGTCTTATCCTCAAAAGCTTCTGGACCGACAAAGACAACCGTCGCGCCTAGCCTTTTCAAGGTATGGTAATTGCTTCTGGCTACTCGAGAGTGCTTGATGTCGCCAACAATAGCTACCCTGAGCCCTTCAATGCGACCAAAACGCTCATAAATGGTCATCAGATCCAACAGACACTGGCTGGGGTGTTCACCGCTGCCGTCACCTCCGTTGATTACTGGCACCGTCAGACCCGCTAGTTCATCAGTATAATAATTCTCTTTAGGGTGGCGGATAACCAGCACCTGACAACCAATAGCTGCCATAGTCTGACAGGTATCGTAGAGACTTTCGCCTTTGTTGACTGAGGAAGTATCCGTGTCAAAATTGATAACACGAAGCCCCAGTTTTTGCTCTGCCACCTCAAAACTGTGCTTGGTTCGGGTCGAATGTTCAAAAAAGAGATTAGAAACGAAGAGATCTGAACGATGCAGGGGTGGGCTACCTGCTTTCAGCGCCAAAGCTCGATGGATTAGTCCATAGACTTGCTCAGTTGTCAGGTCCGACATGCGGATAAGGTTGATCATCACAACTCCTTTCTTACCCCGTAGGGTTGGTTTAGGGAAAATAGCTGAGCTAAACAGATGAGTTTTCTAGCTCGTGTCAATACTCGGCTTATCAAGTTCTTGAAAAAAGTGCTGAACCTGAGATAAGTCCGATTGTGCTAAATAGCCCTCTTCAACAGCCAACCTCAGCAAGGTTTCTCGGTCAGACAGGGTGTACAGTGGCACATTTGCTGCTGCAAAGGCCTTCTCGGCTCTCTTGAGCTGATAGGTAAAAATCGCCACAACTCCAACCACTTCAATATCAGCTTGACGCAAGATGTGAACGGCCTCCAAAACACTACCTCCAGTTGAAATCAAGTCTTCAATCAAGACGACCTTGGTGTTTGGGATTTGATACCCTTCAATTTGCTGGCTACGACCGTGCTTCTTTTGACTACTTCGGACATAGCCCAGTGGCTTATTGAGATGGTCTGCTAAGATCGAAGCCATCGGGATACCTGCCGTGGCAGTCCCCATGATGGCGTCATAATCTAGGGATTGAATCTGGGCAACTAAGGCATCCTTCACCTGACGACGTTGTTCAGGAAAAGCCAGTACACGGCGATTGTCACAGTAGATCGGCGACTGTATACCGCTAGCCCAAGTAAAGGGCTGATCTGGTGATAGAAAGACAGCCTTAGTCTCTAAGAGCAGTCTTGCAAGAGCAGTTTTTGTCATAGAAGTTCCTCCTCAATAGCTAGATAGGTTTGGTAAGGGTGTGCTGATTGGCTGATGCTGCGCCCAACGACAATATAATCAGACCCAGCTGTCTTGGCAAGAGCCGGTGTCGCTACCCGTTTCTGGTCAGCTGCTCGGCTATTTCCAAAAGAAATCCCAGGCGTCACACAGATAAAGTCCGCCCCACAGGCATCGTGAATGGCTGCTACCTCATGGACACTGCACACCACCCCGTCCATACCAGCTGCTTTAGCGTTGCGAGCGTAAGCTAAGGTTGTCTCTAGGGCAGGTTGAGAGAGACCAAGCTCTTTCTGGAGTTGCTGATCATCAAGCGAGGTCAGGATGGTCACTGCAATACAGAGGCTATCTGGATTGACTAACTTGACAGCATTGACAGCCGCTGTCATCATGGCTATGCCACCTCCAGCATGCACATTTAGCATGTCCGCACCCAGTGTCGCCAGTTGGGTCATGCCTTGGGAGACGGTGTTTGGGATATCGTGGAGCTTGAGGTCAAGAAAAACCTGAAACCCCTTAGCTTTCAACTCACGAACAAAATCAGCCCCCAGAGCGTAGTACAGCTCCATGCCAACCTTGACATAGATCGGTTCTGGAAAATCAGCAAGCAAATCCCATGCTTGATCGGCAGTAGGCACATCCAGTGCCAGTATGGTTTTTGTCATCACGCCTCCTTAATTAGCCTCAGGCAACAAAAAAGTGCCCTGTCATCGACAAGGCACCTGTAAATGGCTTCACAACAAGTTGGATACAGCAAAGACATCATCAGCAATAAAATTTCTGGTGCATGCTCTTTGACTGCTAGGGTCAGCTGGTTGTTTTTCTAACGTTACCCTATCGTTCGGGTAACACAATAAAGCCTAGAAAACATAACCATTTTCCCATACGCTATTTGTCAGATTCAGTTACCTTGCTCGCCTCTCTGGACGAATTTAAAGATATTCTGAATTGATTCTAGCATATTCTAATAAAAAATGCAAGAGATTTTGTTTAGAATTTCAAATATTTACGGACAGATAGGCTAGACCCAATCGCACCAATCACAATCCCGACAGCAAATAGTCCGCCGACAACATAGTATAGGAAAGGCACTGGTGGGTACAGAGAAAGGTTCTGCACAACTAATCCAGGATTCCATTCGCTATAGGCAAAATGGTAACCAAAATAAACCAATAAGGCAGGCATGATCGCCCCAAGTAAGCCTACAAGAGCTCCCTCAATAAAGAAAGGTCCGCGAATATAGCCGCTCTTAGCACCAACCAAACGCATAATCTGAATCTCACGGCTGCGTGAGATAATGGTCATTCTGATGGTATTGGAAATAAAGAATATGGCCATGACTAAAATGAGCGCTGTAATGCCTACCCCCCAAATTCGAACAGTATCCGCCAATTTGAAGAGAGCTTCAGCTTTCAGACCGCCGTAAGACACTGAGTCAACCCCAGCAATTTTTTCAATGGCAGCTGTGACCGACTTAACTGAATCAGGTGTCTTAGTAGAAACAATGTAAATATCTGATAGAGGGTTATCCTGATCATAGATTTCCCAAGCTTCACCCATGGTTTGTTTCAAAGCAACGAGCTGCTCATCCTTACTAGAAAAGGTGATTTGGTCAACATCTGGCAAGGCCATGATTTGATCATAAACCTTGTGATAATCAGGGTTTGGCACTGTTTCTCCACGGTCATTGACAATCGTTTCGTTATTATCCGTTGATTCGTACAAAAGGAAAGTGTTGATTTGAACATTGCCCTCAACGCCTGTTGTTAGGCGTTCCGCATTGATGATAATAACTGAGAAGAAAGCCAACAGGGTCAAGGTTAGGCTAACAGATGATGTCGCAATCACACTCATCAAGCCGTTTCGAATCAATCCTTTCACGGCTTCCCAAAAATGTCTAAATGGTCTAATCATCGTAACCGTAATCTCCTTTCTCTTGGTCTCTGACCACGCGCCCATTTTCAATAGCGACAACGCGGTGGCGCAAGGTGTTGACAATCTGGCTGTTGTGGGTCGCCATTAAAATAGTTGTCCCTTGCATATTGATACGCTCAAGAAGCTTCATGATTTCCCAAGAGTTATCAGGATCAAGGTTACCTGTCGGCTCATCAGCAATCAAGAGTTTCGGATTGTTAACAATAGCTCGCGCGATAGCCACACGCTGTTGCTCACCACCTGATAATTGGTCAGGAAAGGCACGCATCTTGTGCTTGAGACCAACAAGTTCTAGCACTTCAGGAACACGTTTTTTGATGGTTTTACGTCTTTCACCGATAACTTCCATAGCGTAAGCGACATTCTCAAAAACAGTCTTACGGGGCAGAAGTTTATAGTCTTGGAAAACAACGCCAATCGAGCGACGAAGATAGGGCAGGTGTTTGGGTTTGAGGTTGGTGACATCAAACTCACCTACCTTAATACGACCACTGGTCGCCTTTTCCTCGTGATAAATCAGTTTGATAAAACTTGATTTACCAGCCCCTGATGGGCCAACGATATAGACAAATTCGCCTTGGTTGACATCAAGGTCAACACCGCGCAAGGCAGTTGTCGAGCGATGGTATTTCTTGGTCACATCGCGTAATTCAATCAGTGCCATAGACACTCCTTTCGTTTTTCAGCTCAGAGCAGTTGCTCAGCTCTGCTATTTCTCAGAAAATCCTAAACCTAAGAGGTTCAGATAAATAAGAATGCAAAGGGCAGAACTTCTCCTCACTCTCTCGTTTTCAAGCTCAGGCTAAAACAAGCCACTGGCTTTCCCTCGCTACCTCATTTTCAAGCTCAGGCTAAAACAAGCCACTGGCTTGTTTTACTCATCCACACCCATTTTCCACTTGAGGTAGGCGTCGATAAAGCCATCGATCTCACCATCCATGACCTTGTCCACCTGAGCAACCTCATAGCTGGTCCGATGGTCTTTGACCATGGTGTAAGGGGTAAAGACATAGGAACGAATCTGGCTGCCCCATGTGATTTCTTTCTTGTCACCTTTGAGGGCAGACACTTCAGCCGCCTTTTTCTCTTCTTCCAACTGATAGAGCTTGGCTTGGAGCATCTTCATGGCTCTGTCTCGGTTGCCGTACTGGGTGCGGTCAACAGTTGAAGCGACAACAATTCCTGTCGGAATGTGGGTCAAGCGCACCCCTGTTGAGACCTTGTTGACGTTCTGACCACCTGCACCACCTGAACGGAAGGTGTCTATCTTGACCTCATCATCACGGATAGCAATCTCGATGTTATCGTCTAACTCCGGCATGACCTCAACAGAGGCAAATGAGGTATGACGACGTTTCGCCGAGTCAAAGGGTGAAATCCGCACCAAACGGTGAACCCCCATCTCTGACTTTAATAAACCGTAGGCATTTGGCCCTTGAAAAGACAGGGTCACTGACTTAATCCCAGCCTCGTCTCCCGCCTGATAGTCCAAGGTTTCTACCTTAAACCCTCTAGCATTGCCAAAACGCATGTACATGCGAAGCAGCAAATCACCCCAGTCCTGAGCCTCAGTACCACCAGAGCCTGGGTGAATCTCCAAAATAGCGTTGTTGCTATCATAGGGTTCTGATAAGAGTAGCGTCATCTCGTAGCTGGTCATCAGACCCTCAAGCCTCGTCAAACTGTCAGACAACTCCTCCAACAAACTCTCGTCCTCTGCTCCCATCTCCAGCAGCAACTCGCACTCGTCGCAGAGCTCCGTCATGTCATGAAAGGTCTGGTAGGTTGTTTTGAGGTCATTTAGCTCCTGAGAGACCTTTTGCGCCGCCTGATTATCATTCCAAAAATCTGGCTCAGTCATAAGGTGCTCTAAGGTCGCGATGTCCTCTTCCAAACGGTCGAGGTCAAAGAGACCTCCCAAAGCTGGTTAGCTTTGCACGCAGGTTCGCAATCTTGTTGCGGCTGTCAATCATATCCATAGTTTACCTCGCTGGTTCTTTTTTAGGGCAATAGCAGAGCTGCACCCCAGTGTTAGTCCGTTTCGGTTAATTGGCAGGAAACTGCCATAACTTTTCTATTCTATCATATTTTTAGCTAACTTGCCATTTTTGAAGCAGTTGCTCACGCTCCGTCAGAATATCAGCGTTGTCCGTCTTCACCGCCAGCACCAGCTCTAGCATATCATCGTTCGGTGTTTTGATGATTTCCCCCAAGGCCCAAAGCGCTGTCGCCGTGTGAATGGGGTTATTGTTTTTATCAATGATTTCCAAGAGCTTGACGACTGCTGTCTTGTCGTGAGCATTGGCAAGGGCGATGATGGCATTGCGTTGGAGGATATTTTTCCCTCGCCAAGAACCGGCAATCATGCCAAACTTTTCCTTGAAGGTCGAGTTGGTCAATTCCAAGAAGGGAATCAGCTCTGGCCAAGCCAGTTCAGGGTCAATCTCGCTGGCCAAGGGATTATTTAACCCTTTATTGTAAGGGCAGCAGATTTGGCAGATGTCACAACCATAGATAACAGTCTTGATTTTCTTGCGAAATTCCAGCGCCATCATGCCCTTGTCCTGGGTTTGAAAGGATAGACAACGCTTGGCGTCCATGCTCCCATCCCCAATCAAACAGGACGTCGGACAGGCATCCAAACACCGCCTGCAGTCCCCACAGTCATAGTCCACAGGCTGGTCGGGCTCAATCTCCAGATTAGTAATTAGCTCTCCCAGATACATATACGAGCCGTATTCTTTGGAGATGACCAAGCCATTTTTACCGATGAAACCAATCCCTGCTCGTCTGGCTACCGCTGTATCAACCAGAGCGCCCGTATCCACCATGGCCTTGTGCTCTAACGGAAAAGCCTTGCACAACTCTCGAATGCCTGCTGCTAAACGATTGAGCTTGTCTTGGAGAACATAATGGTAATCAAGTCCCCAGCTGTTTGGGGTGATTTTACCTCGCTTGTAATTGGTCTTTTGAGGTTCAATCGGCAGTTTATGGGGGTAAGCAACCGCTATGGAGATGATGGTTTTGGCTGATGCCAAGCTCAGCTTGGGATCCAAACGTTCCTCAATGTTTTTGTGCTCAAAGCCTGACAACCTGTCCTCATCAGCTGCTGCGCGCAAGCTTTTCTCCAAATACGAAAAATCATCAGCCGTGGTAAAGCCGATTTTTGAAATGCCAATCTCTCGCGCGAGTTGCTGAATCTGAGCCTTTAAATCCATACTCTCATTGTACGCCAAAAAAGTGACAAGCGCAAGAAGCTAGCGTTACAAGTTGGTGACATAAAAACCAACCCTTTCGGATTGGTGAACAAGAAAACTGTTTGACAGATGAAGATACCCAGTTCAGACAGAATAGCCAATCACCTCTCGACAGATGGTATCAATCGTCTCGCCATCGACACTGTCAATCCTCATGCGGTAAACGTGATGCAAGCGTGGGTTGTAAATTCCAAGATAAAGAAGTTGCTTAAAATGATCATCATAAGATTGGAGACCCATCAAGTAATAAACGAGTACCTGAAGGGTGTGCTTTGCTGTTGGCTTTGCCTTACTTACCTTAAAATCCCACAGGGTATCACTGGTTAAAAAGTCTCCATCCCCACTATCAATGGTTTCTGTATAACCTCCCAGCATGTTAAAACCGTCTTTAATAACAGGACCATAATGCTTGAAAAAGACTAAACTTCGCTCGACCATTATTCGAATATTTTCAATAGTCCACATATCCGGAACGATGCTCTCAACAGGCTTATAACCAGAGCGATCAGCACGGAAGACCACATCATAGCCGACTAATTGACAAGCGCAAGTAATGGAATAACTATCCAAACCAATGATGCTCTCCAACAATTCCAAAGCATGCTCAAGTTCATCTATCATCTGAGCACCATAGAGGGAAATCCGAAACGTCTCCTCAGCCTTTGTACCCAATGTAAAACGCGTTAAATAATCAACCACCAAACCAACCAAGCTGCTATGGATATTTTCAGCAGGCGCTAACTCTTCACCAATAGGCAACTGAGTGACCTCAAAACGAGATGGTTTAACATAACCACCTCTTGGTTGTTTAATCGCACTGATACGTTGCGTAACAGAAACCATCATTCTCTCCCATTTTTTTTGATTTTATTATATCATATCCCCCTTCTCTGTCAAGAAAAAAAGAACCCAGCGAATCGCTGAGTTCGAGGGTTAAATCGCATTCTTATCTTGTCCAGTCGCACGTTGCACAGCCTTAACAAGCTCAACCACCACAATCATGAGACCTGCACCGATGACTGTTACCAGCCATTGGGTCGGTGTCAGCACCGTCACGTGGAAGAAGGTGTTAAAACCTGGCACCACAATCGTTGCCATCAACATGAGGAAGGCCACTACAATCGACCAGTTGAAGAGCTTGTTCTTAAATGGACCGACTGTAAAGATAGACTGGTAAACAGACTTGACGTTGAAGGCGTGGAAGAGCTGGATGAGACCAAGGGTCACATACGCCATGGTCAAAGCGTCTGCGTGGATGGCATGATGGTCACCTGCATGCTCTGGGAACTGCAAGGCAAACCAGTAAACCCCCAAGACCAAGATGGTTTGCAGGATACCTTGGTAAATGATGGCTCCTAGCACGCCACCTGAGAAGAAGCTGGACTTGCGTCCACGAGGCTTGTGGCTCATCACACCTGGCTCAGCAGGCTCCACACCCAAGGCAATGGCTGGCAGGGTATCGGTTACCAAGTTAATCCAGAGCAGGTGAACTGGCTCCAGAACGTCCCAACCAAAGAGGGTTGCAAGGAAGATACAGAGCACTTCTGCGGTATTGGCTGACAGGAGGTACTGGATGGTTTTCTGGATATTGGAGAAGACCTTCCGACCTTCTTCAACTGCGACGATGATGGTGGCAAAGTTGTCATCCGCCAGCACCATGTCAGAAGCACCTTTTGAAACTTCCGTACCTGTGATACCCATCCCGATACCGATGTCAGCTGTCTTGAGCGACGGTGCATCGTTGACACCGTCACCTGTCATGGCAACAACCTTGCCTTCATTTTGCCAAGCCTTGACAATCCGCACCTTGTGCTCAGGCGATACACGGGCATAGACAGAGTATTGCTTGAAGACTTTTTGGAACTCTTCATCGGTCAACTCATTGAGCTCTGCTCCTGTGAAGACGTGATCTTCCGTGTCATTCGGATCGATGATCCCGAGGCGCTTGGCAATAGCTTCCGCAGTATCCTGATGGTCACCTGTGATCATGATTGGACGGATACCCGCTTCTTTTGCCACAGCAACAGCTTGCGCTGCTTCTGGACGCTCTGGGTCAATCATACCGACCAAGCCTGCGAAAATGAGGTCATTTTCAACCACTTCTGTCTCAAGTGTCGGAATGCTGTCCACATACTTGTAAGCCATCATGAGGACACGAAGTGCTTGCTTGGCCAGCGATTTATTGGTCTCAAGGATGGCTTCACGGTCAGCGTCTGTCAGGGTACGCACCTGACCACTGTCCTCAATCTGGGTAATCCGCTTGAGGAGCTGGTCTGGCGCACCTTTGACCGCTACAAAGTAGCGACCATCTGCCTGTTGGTGAATAGTGGACATGAGCTTACGCGTTGAGTCAAATGGCAACTCTGCCACACGTGGTTCCCCTGCTAACACCTCACGCACATCAAAGTTCTTGTCCAGACCAAACTGCACCAAGGCTGTCTCCGTCGGGTCACCGATGAGCTTGCCTGATGGGTCAATCTTGGTGTCATTGGCAAAGTTCATGACACGAAGGGTTGAGTTGCTAGCATCAAACGCCGCTGACGCATTGAGCAATTCACCATTTGTATACACCTTCTCAACGGTCATCTGGTTCATGGTCAGAGTACCCGTTTTATCCGAAGCGATTATCTCCGTCGAACCGAGCGTTTCCACCGCTGGCAACTGACGGATAATGGCATTCCGCTTAGCCAATACTTTTGTACCAAGTGACAAAACAACGGTCACGATAGCTGGCAGTCCTTCTGGAATAGCCGCAACCGCAAGGGCAATCGCTGTTGTCAACCCTTTCAGAGCTGGCGTTCCTTGGACAAAGACACCAACAGCAAAAGTAATAGCTGCAATCACCAAGACCGCATAGGTCAGCACCTTAGACAACTGATGGAGGTTTTGCTTGAGCGGGGTATCGCTCTCATCTGCGTTTGCCAACATACCAGCGATATGACCGACCTCAGTGTACATCCCTGTGTTGGTCACGACACCAGAGCCTCGACCGTAGGTCACGTTTGAGTTCTGGTAGGCCATGTTGACACGGTCACCGATCAGAGCATCCGCAGCCAAGGTGACTGTCAAATCTTTCTCAACAGGAACTGACTCACCCGTCAGAGCAGCTTCCTCGATTTTCAGGGAGTTGGCTTCCAAGAGACGCATATCCGCTGGCACCACATCCCCTGCTTCTAGCATGACGATGTCGCCAGGCACCAAGTCTTTTGAGTCCACTTCGATGACATGACCGTTCCGACGGACACGGGCAACAGGCGAAGACATGCTCTTTAGGGCTTCAATGGCAGCTTCTGCCTGTCCTTCTTGGTAAACACCAAAGGCAGCATTTAGAACGACAACGGCTAAGATGATGATGGCATCCGCCAAGCCGTGCATCCCTTCTGTCACTACGGTCAAAATCGCCGCTGCCAAGAGGATGATAATCATCAAATCCTTAAATTGGTCGATAAATTTCTGCAAGAGGGTGCGTTTTTCTCCCTCATCGAGCTCATTGCGACCATAGTCTGCTAGACGAGCCTTCACCTGATCATTGGTCAGACCATCAATGCTGGCCTCCAACTCTGCCAACACGACGTCTTCATGCTTGGCATAATAGGCGTCACGTTTTTGTTCTTTTGACATGTGTTCTCCTTTTCTAGTCTTTTTCCATGTCAATAGAAAAAGACCTGTTTTTTCTAAAACAAGTCTCGCGGTTTCAGACAGCGCCGGAAAATAATTTTCGGAATGACGACCCTGCCCAGCTGTTGCCAGCTGCTGCTACTCCCTTGAATATGTCTACTAGTTTACCAAATCATCAGCAAAATAGCAAGAATTTCGTCAGTTTATTTTTGCCAAGAAATGTGTAACTCATAACTAGCAAAAGGCTGCTGAGCTTCTGGTGAGGGCAAGAGGTCATAACTGACAAGAACGGTTTGCTGACTTGCCGATAAGTTAAACGCTCTGCTATTGGTCACTAACCGCTGAACCCCCATCGGTGTCGGAAGATTGGCCGTACCGATGCCGCCAGCAACCAACCTCAGTTGCGTCAAGGGAGCGGAATAACGGGTCATCAGCAACTCATTAGTGTTGAGCTTGATGATAACTTTCTCCCCCTCGCTGTTATGGTAAATCAAGTATAGCCAGTCACCTTTGACGACTAAATCGCCTGTATGCGTTTCGTGAATCAGCTCGACATCATCATCTATCTGAATTTTATTTTGAATGGTAATCTGCACAAAGCCTCTCCTTAATCTTTCCCTTTATTTTACCAAAAAAGACCAGCCGTGGCTAGTCTTCTCATCTTTGTCTTATTGCACTGCCTTTTTCAGATCTTCCACCTTGTCCAAGCGCTCCCACGGGAGGTCAATATCTGTCCGCCCCATGTGGCCATAGGCCGCTGTCTGACGATAAATCGGACATTTGAGATCCAGCATCTGGATGATGCCAGCTGGTCGCAGGTCAAAAACCTCTCGAACCGCAGCCTCTAGTTGGCTCTCCGCTACCTGTCCAGTACCAAAGGTATCAATGCGAACAGAGACAGGGTGGGCAACTCCGATGGCATAGGCCAGCTGGACTTCTGCTTTTTTAGCCAAACCTGCACCGACGATATTTTTAGCGATGTAACGGGCAGCATAGGAAGCGGAACGGTCAACCTTGGTCGCATCCTTGCCAGAAAAAGCACCGCCACCATGACGAGCAAAACCACCATAGGTATCCACGATAATCTTTCGACCCGTCAGACCAGAATCTCCCTGCGGTCCACCAATCACAAAGCGACCCGTCGGATTGATAAAGAACTTGGTCTCTTCATCCAGATACTGAGCTGGAATCACCGCCTTAATCACCTGTTCGATCATATCTTTGCGGATTTGCGCATTGGTCACCTCTGGGTCATGCTGGGTCGAGATAACCACCGTATCTACGCGGACTGGGCGGTCGGTTTCATCATACTCCACCGTCACCTGCGATTTGGCGTCTGGTCGTAGGTAGCTGATGGCGCCTGATTTGCGGAGTTCGGCTAATTTCCGAACCAAGGCATGGGACAGCGAGATAGGCAGCGGCATGAGTTCAGGCGTTTCATCAATGGCAAAGCCGAACATCAGCCCTTGGTCTCCCGCACCGATGAGGCTCAGGCTATCCATATCACCATCCCGCACCTCTTGAGCTTCATTGACCCCTTGGGCAATATCTGGAGACTGCTCAATCAAGGATGGGTGTACCCCGACCGACTCAGCTGAAAAACCATAGTCATTTTTAGTGTAGCCAATCTCTGCGATGGTATCTCGTACCACCTTGTCAATATTGACATAGGCTGTCGTTGAGATTTCCCCAAAAACATGCACCGTCCCTGTGTAAACAGCCGTCTCTGCTGCCACGTGGGCATCTGGATCTTGGGCTAAAACCGCATCCAAAATCGCATCTGAAATCTGGTCAGCAATCTTATCAGGATGCCCTTCCGATACTGACTCAGACGTGAATAATTTCCGTTCTGACATAAAATGTCCCCCCTAAAATGATGTATGCTCGTATTGACTAGGTCAACCACCAGCACCAAGACGGGAGGACACAGCAAAAAACAGCCTATCCCCCCTAAAACGAGTTACAAAGCACTAGCTTGTGGTCAGTCCCTCATAAACAATACTCGTCATGAGCAAGCAATTGCTCCGACCAACCGTACAAAGACTGACCCCAAACTACCTTTTCGGGACTCATTATGACTATTAGTATAACACATATTGACCCTATTTGCTACCTAGTAACTGATAAATTTTGGCTATCACTGTCAGCCATATTATCCTACTGGCGCACTAATTCTGCCAAGAGTTGGCGCATTGTCTTGTTCAGAACTGGATGGGTATAATGAGGGGCAATTTCCGCTAACGACTGCAAAACAAATTCTCGTTCAGCCACATAGGGATGGGGCACAAGTAAATTGTCTGTGTAGAGGGTCTTATCACCAACAAATAGAATATCCAAGTCAATGACGCGAGGACCCCACTTGACCTCACGTATCCTGCCCATCTGAGCTTCAATAGCCAATAAGGTGTCAAGCAAGGCTTCCGGTGTCAACCAGGTTTCAATTTCAATCACTTGATTGAGAAAACTATCCTGCTCCACACCGCCCCAAGGCTCAGTTTCTAGGACACTAGATTGCTTAACGATGGTTAGACCCGCCTGCCTCATCAATTCTACGGCCTGAGTCAGGTGATCCTGTTTGTCCCCCAAGTTTGTGCCAAGTCCGATAAAGGCTCTGCTCTTTTCACGCGTGAGCGCGACCGAACAAGTCTCTAAGGGCAAATGCACAGGTGCCCAAGGCTTTTTGAGGGTAAGGGTGACTGACTGACTAATCGGGTAATGCTCAAAAATCTGCTCCACTAGCCGATAAGCCGCCGTCTCAATCAGGTCATGGCTGGTCTCCTGCAACCAGTCCGTCAGCTGCTGGCTGAGCTCACCGTAATGAATTGAAGCCGTTAAATCGCCTGTCCTTGCTGCCTTAGTCATATCATAAGTCAGTGTCAAGTCAATGATGAACTTCTGCCCTAATGCTTTCTCCGCTGGGAACACCCCATGGTTTGCAAAAATCTCCAATCCTAAAATCTCTAGCCTGTCCATCCTAGACCCCCATGAGGCGGTAGGCCTCGTTTTTCAAGTCCTTATCGGTGTCAAAAAGCCCCCGAGCAACACTGGTTACTGTAAGCGTTCCTGGTTTTTTAACCCCTCGCATGGTCATGCACAGGTGCTCTGCCTCGATAACGACCAGAGCTCCTTTGGCATCAAGGTAGGTCATGAGGGCATCAGCGATTTCCATGGTCAGACGCTCTTGAATCTGCGGTTTCTTGGCGTAAACATCAACCGACCGTGCTAGTTTGGACAGCCCTGCGACACGGCCGTTAGGAATATAAGCGATATGAGCCTTACCATAAAAAGGAAGAAAATGGTGCTCACACATGGAGGTGAAGGTGATGTCCTTCTCGATGACCATGTGATCGTCAACAATTTCAAAAGACTTAGTCAAGTGCTCCTCGGCTGTCTGTCCCAAACCTGAAAACACCTCCGTATACATCCGCGCCACACGGGCTGGGGTCTCTTGCAAGCCTTCCCGTTGCTTGTCCTCTCCAATCGCTTCAATAATCTGTTCTACTGCTGCTTCAATCTTGCCTAAATCCATGGCAACCCCCTTCTTTTTATCTTTTTATTTTACCCTTTTTTCAAAGCACTTTCAAGCTAAAAACAGCCCTCAGGGGGCTGTTCCTTATTTCTTGTAAGCTGATAAATGCTTATCCGTTTGTTGTTGGGCTTGGGCAATGGCAGAGCCCATCAGTAGACCCAAACGGTGAGCCGCCGCATCATGGACACGCAGGACTTCAACCCCCTGACTGGCAGCGATAGCAGTTAGGTAACAGGAACCCAGATCACGATTGGCAAAGCCTGCTGGGCTAGCGACATCAGTCTCTAACCCAGCCTCCTCTAGCAAGCTCATGATGAACCGTTTACGAGATACTCCGAGAAAGATGGGATAACCCCTATCATGAAGCACAGATAGGTGTTGTAATAACAACAAATTTTCCCGTTGCGTCAATCCAAAGCCAATTCCTGGATCTAAGACCAAGCGATCAGCTGAAATCCCTGCCTGCTCTGCTATTGCTATCGAGCGAGACAAGTAAGCCTGCATCAGGTCAAGGATCGGTAGCTCCGCAAACTCTTCCAACTCCTCTGCGGTAAAGGCCCAGCCTGTCCCAAAGGTCGGAAAAATTTGGCTGCTCGGATTTTGGGGACGAGCGATGACTGGATTAAACATCAGAATGGCCTGTTTGCCATGCTGGGCGACCACCTGAGCCATCTTGGGATCTCCCAGAAAGCCTGTGATGTCATTGACCACATCTGCCCCTGCTTGCAGAGCAGCCGCCGCGACGTCTGCTTTCCACGTGTCAATGGAGATGAGGATATCACTGATGGCTCGAATGGCTAGGATAACGGGGACAACACGAGCAATCTCATAAGCCACGGAAACATAGGTTGATCCTGGTCTGGTCGATTCACCACCGATGTCAAGCATCGTGGCCCCCGCTGCAATCAGCTCTTTGGCCTGCTGGACCGCTGCGTCTACCGCCAGGTATTTTCCCCCATCAGAAAAAGAATCAGGGGTCACATTGATAATGCCACAAAGGGCAGGAGCCTGCCCGCGTTTAATCTCTCTCATCAGAATAACCTCCACCAAGTCCAGTAAATGCCAAGGAGCAAGAGCGGTGTCAAGACCGTCATGACAATCCCGTAGCGGAGCATGTAGTGGTCAGGGTAATAGCCCTTGCCAATCCCCAAGAGGATAATCGCATGATGGAAGGGCAAGAGAAAATGAATGTTGACAAGGGTATAAGTCATCAAGGTCACTAAGTGCGCTTGATAACCTGCGGCCGCCATCAGAGGCGCGACAATCGGCAGAACAACCGACATGGTAGCGACCGATGACCCAATCAAGACATGAAACAGCATGATAATCACGATAATCACCAAGAGGTAGATGGGTGACTGCCCACTGGGAATCAGAACCTTCATCTGTTCAAAGACCAGCCCGGTAATGCCAGCCTGTCCCAGCACCTTGCCAATCGAGAAAATAGTCGTTAAAAAAAGGATAAAGTGCGGGTTGATGGCAGACAAATCATCCTTGGTCAAAATGCCTGTCGCAAAAAAGATGACCACACCAACCACGACCGGCAACCAGGCTGGCAGCTGGTGCCATCCAACTATTGTCCAAGAAAGCACAACCCCTGCGATGACTAGCAGGCTGAGACGCTGTTGGTTGGCAGATAAACTCTGATGAGACTTATCTGGTTTTAGGAGCATGGCAGAGCTAAAAGCTGATAACTCTTTTTTGAAGAGAGTTTTGGTCACTAAGATGGTCACAGCAGCGGTAACCACAACTGGCAAGCTCATGAGTTTGAACCAGTTCCAGCTGGTCAAGGTCGCTGCAACGTCTTGGCCACCGAAACTGATAGCTGACAAATTGAGCAAGATATCACCCTGCCGCACCAGCATGTAGGCAATCGATACACCGATAAAACCGTTCATCATCAACACTCGCTTGGCAGCCATTTCCTCTGTTGTTCTGGCCTGCAAGAGACCGTCCAAAATAGTCCCTAAGATAATCACACGCACAAAGGCCTGAGGAATCAGGATAATCAAGACCAAACCCAAAGCGTAGGGCACTAACAGCAAGAGATTAGTATTGTTAGCTGATGTCGCCAGCCACTTTTCCACATAGGCCTGAATCAGACCTGTCTTCATCATGCCCATACTGAGCAAGGTCGTGCTCATGATCAGCAGGTTCATATCTCCCCAGAGAAAGCCAAATATCTCGATAGGAGGCATCTGTCCAAAAATGATAAAGCTCGCTAGTAAAAAGAGACAAGCTAGGCTCTTGTGCACCGCATCGGTCGCCCATGAGGCAACCGTGATGATAAGACTTGACACTAACACGGTCTGATTGAACGAAAAGCCCAAGGGGTTCCAAATGGCAAATAGCAGAGCTAGGCTAATGATAATCGTTAGCTCACGTCTTTTTAAGTGTTTCATAAAAAATGCCCTTTCTTAAAAAAATTGGACTATTGTATCATTAAAACAACTCAGTTGTCAACATAGAAACGACATCAAAATTAACTGGTCGACCCTATCCTAGTGGGCGAGGTAGTCTTCCCAAATTTGGTCAAAATCACTGAGTGAAAAGCTAAAACTAGCTTCCTGTTCCAAGAAACGACTGATGGTGTCAAAATCATCAGTGTGCTTAGGAAAATCACTCTCTGAGAAAGCCAAATCAGCCAGTATCGCTACTGGGGCAGTTGATTTCGGATGGCGTTGCGTCATCAACCAATGGTAGAAGGATGTTCTCACTGCCAATTCCTCGCAATAAAGGCCTCACGTACCCCACTGCTCATCTTGTAACGAACAGGATTTGTTTTGTAAAAGGCCTGGTGATAGCCCTCCGCTGGGTAGAAGGTCTGGGCTGGCTCAATCGTGGTCACGATAGGACGATCAAAGCGTCCAGAATCAGCTAACGCCTGCTTGGACTGCTCTGCTATTTCCCGCTGGGCATCGGTCGTATAAAAAATCACAGGACGGTAGCTATCCCCTCGATCCTGAAACTGGCCAAAAGCATCAGTCGGATCCGTCTGGCGCCAGTAAAGTTCAACCAAGTCGCTGTAAGAAATCTTCTCAGGGTCAAAGATAATCTCAACCGCCTCGGTGTGCCCTGTCGTTTTGCTGCAGACCTGCTCATAGGTCGGGTTTTCAACATGACCACCCGTGTAACCTGACAGGACGGAGAGAACCCCATCCGTCAGTTCAAAGGGCTTGACCATGCACCAAAAGCAACCACCTGCAAAAATCGCTCGTTCCATACTATTCTCCTTTATCTTGATTGATCCAGACGGATACCTGACCCGCCGGTACTGTAAACTCACCAAAGCCATCAGGGGCGATGGTAACTGTTTCTTCGTGATGCCCCATGGCATCATACCATACTTCACCTGCTCTATTTTCCCCGACAAAAAGACGTTTCTGTGCTTGGTCTGCTGCGTTCACCAAAACTGCGCAAGCACCTGGGTGTTCTGTTGTTCCTCGTCTAACCCAAGCCAAGCAAGTCGGGTCATCAGCATAATCATCTTGAGCACCATAGGCATGTTCCTTACGAAGATGGAGTAATTTATCCAATACTTCTTTGTGCCCTTCTTGCCCGTCTATGCCATAGTAATCACCGTAAAATAAGCAAGGAAAACCTGCTTCCCTCAGTAAAATCAAGGCATAAGCATGCGGCTTAAACCAGGCGTCAACGAATGATTCTAAGGCCTCCCCAGGTTGCGAATCATGATTATCCACAAAAGTGACCGCCCTTGTCGGGTTCTGGGCGACAACTGTGCCGTCAAATATCTGACGTAAATCGTAATTTCTACCTTCTAGGCTGGCTTGTCTAAGGTGTTGGTGCAAGGGTACATCAAAACTATCCACTTTTCCAAAGGTCAATCCAAAAAATTCGTCTAGTTGCCCGTAGTCATGATGCCAATACTCCGCCACAAAAAAGAAATCATCACCATGTTCCTGCCGAACATAATCTATTAACTCCTCTAAGACAGTCGCATCAATATGCTTGGCCGCATCTAACCTTGCCCCATCGACACCGGTTTGGGTGATGAACCACGACAACCATTTTTTAGTTTCAGTCATGACCTCAGGGTGGCTGTAATCAATATCCGCATTCATCAGATAGTCGTAGTTGCCCTTTTCACCGTCAACCATCTCGTTGTCCGCCCAACCCTTACCGTCACCTTGAATCATGTAAATCGCTGACTTGCCGTTTTCATTATTGAAATCCAAACCTGAAAAATGGTACCAGTGCCATTTAAAGGATGAATAAGTTTCGCCACGTCCAGGGAAGGTAAACTTTGTCCAACCCTCAATATCGTAAGGATCTGTTAAAACCTCTTGACGGCTATTTGGGTCAACTTCAACAACTGTAAAACGCTCTAGCTCGTCGGCTCCTCCTCGGTGGTTTAGCACCAAATCAGCATAGACCTGAATGCCACATTCATGCAACCGATCAATAGCTACTAAAAGCTCCGCCTTCGTGCCGTACTTGGTCCGGACAGTTCCTTTTTGGTCAAACTCCCCCAAATCATACAAGTCATACACGCCATAGCCAACGTCATTTTGATCACCACCCTTATAGCAGGGTGGTAGCCAAACCGCTGTCACTCCCAACTCCGCCAAATGCTCGGCATCAGCTGCCAGACGATTCCAGTGCTCACCATCGTTTGGGGTATGCCACTCAAAATATTGCATCATCAACCCGTTCATCTCAAACCTCCTTCAATGTTCTTATTAGTCTAGCACAAAAAATAATTTTTGTCTGTTTTTTAATTGCTTTTGAAAGCGTTTTATCGTAAAATAAATAGTAAGCATGAAAATAATTTCTATAAGGAGTATCCTTTATGTCTATCAAGCGTGTAACCGTTGCTGGTGGCGGTGTTCTAGGTAGTCAAATTGCTTACCAAGCGGCTGTCTATGGTTTTGAGGTTACCTTATACGACATCAGTCAAGAGGCTTTAGAAACAGCCAAGGGAAAAATCCACACTTGGGCTAACATGCACCATCAAGATTTAGGGATCCCCTTGGCAGTTTTGGAAAAAGCAGAGCAGTCTATCACCTATACTACAGATATTACAGAAGCTTTTACGACTGTTGACTTGGTCATTGAAGCAGTCGCTGAACGCCTGGATATCAAAAAAGCCTTCTGATCATCTGTTGCAGATCTTGCACCCAAACAAGCTATTTTTGTGACCAATACCTCGACTTCAATTACTCGAGGAAAAAATCGCAAATGCCCACATTGGACAGTCTAGCAATCAAGGCTTCTATTACTACCATGAGGGGATTCCTTACCTTGCTGCAGATTTTTTGAAGTAATGCCAATTCTGTTCAACACATAACTCAAACAAAAACTAACCTCAAAACCACACTGTACCCACGTCTTGAAAAAATATTCAAGACAGTGTATCAGTGTGGTTTTATATTTTTTGACCCTCTATTGTCACAACTTAAATCATTCCCCTTGTATTTTAAAACCAGCTATGTTATACTAAATCTATCTTAAACGAAAGCGAGGACTAGACTATGCTAAATATGATGACACCAACCCCAACTCATTGTCGTCAGGAAAACACGTACGGTCTAGTGCCTTGTTAACATCAGCTTTTTCATGAAACATCTGATGAACAAGTCATCGACCGATGGACGATAGCGATTGGAGGCTGGCGCTTGCCTGCCTTTTTGTCTGCTCTCTGCTTGTTTTCCTTTGCCTGAGGGATTTCCCTCCTTAGCCCTGTGAAAGGAAAAACATGTCGATCACAACTTATCTTCTTCGTTGCAAACGGGAGAATGCCAAACTGCTCTTTTGGCTTGTCCTTAACTCGCTTTGTGTCTTGGCAAACGGGCTCTTGTCTGCCCAAGCTCTGACCAATCTCGTCGCCCAAGATGTTCGAGCTTTTCTCATGTCTACAGGTCTGAACCTCTTGGTCTACTTACTCTGGATGCTTCAGATTAAACAGATTGTCCCTACTCGTGAGCGTGCCCTACAAGCCATGAACCATGAGATGCGGACGGATATTCTAACACGACTGAGTCAGACCAACTATGAGCAGTTCCAGCGTGAGTCTGCGGATACCTACACCTCTTGGTTGACCAATGACATTCTGACAATCAACGAGCTGAGTTTTGAAACCTTAGAGCTCATGCTGACGCAGTTGCTGAACCTTATCTTTTCTGCAATAACCTTAATCTCTTACCACCCAAGTTTTGCCCTCTCAGTTTTGCTTCTCACTGGCTTGATGAGCCTCCTGCCTAAACGCTTTGAGCAGAAACTGGCAGACAAAGCTCTGCTATTTTCCGAAAAAAATGACCAACTGCTTACCAGCATCAACCACACCCTGAAGGGTTATGGTACACTCTTTGGAGCTGGGCGTTTAAGTGAATTGGTGCGGCGTGTGGGCGCGCCAGAAGCTGCCTACGCCGCTAGCCGAGTGAGCTATCAGCAGACGCTGGGCAAGATGATGGCGACACAAAATGGACTGAGTTTTCTCAGTCAGCTGACCATTTTGGCTCAGGCTGGTCTCCTCTTTGCCTTTAATCAGGTGCCCATCGGTGCAGTGTCCAGCAGCCCCTACTTTGCCTCCATCACCTTTGCTGGCTTGACTGGCTTCTTTGCCAACTGGGCAGAAGTGCGATCGATTGCGCCAATTTTTACGAAGTTCCAGAACATTCCTGAAGCGACCAAATCTGGAGCAGACCAGATAACAACCATGGGCACAGCGCTCACAACCCATGATATACAACTGATGGTCAACGAGCAGCTGATCCTTGACTTTCCTAATATCACGTTAACTAAGGGCAAGCACTACCGCCTGATGGGACCGTCTGGTTCAGGCAAGTCCACACTGCTCATGCTCCTCTCTGGTCGCCTGACCCCGACGACAGGACAGCTAACGATGGATAGCCTACCTGCTAGGACAAGGGCGCTGACCCAACTGACCACCTATGTCCCTCAGGACAGCTTTATCTTCACCGACACCCTCCGCTACAACCTCACACTGGGGCGGACTATCCCTGATGAGCCCCTGCTCGATGGCTTAGTCGCTATCGGTTTGGGGCAATGGCTAGCGCAGCTACCAGATGGGCTGGATAGTCAGATTAGTCAGGAGAGCTTATCAGGCGGACAGGCACAACGGCTGAGCTTTTTACGAGGTGCCCTAGAGGATAAACCGATTTGGTTACTGGACGAAATCACCTCAGCCCTTGACCCAATCAGTCGACAGACCATCAACGCCTATCTTGATAAACAGCAAGACAAAACCATTCTCCTCGTCAGCCATCAGGAGAGCCTCAATAGCTCAGAAAAATGGATTGACCTTGAGATGACCTAGACAAAAAACCGACCTGAACTGGAGCCCTTAAATCCATTCAGGTCGGTTTTTATCATCATTCCACTCTTAAAAGACTAATCGTTAATGTCAGACTATCATTTGATAGAGGAACAAGATTTTCTGCTTTCAACTGTTTTTAAAACAGAAGCACTATATCATGTTCCTGTCTTGGATTTTACAGCAACCAAGGAGTGTGCTCTGACTTAACCGATCACTTCTGTTCCAAAGGCATCCTGTTTAATCTTGCCAGCCTTCATCAGACCACCGAGAGCCTTTTTGAATTGCCCTTTAGAAATACCAAAGGTAGCCTTGATCTCATCTGGACTGGATTTATCATTCAGGGTCATGAACCCGCCCTGTCCCTGCAAGTAAGTCAAGATCATCTGAGCATCATTTTCCAACATCTCAAACGATCGTGGTTTGAGCGAGAGATTGAGCGTGCGGTCAACTTCTCGGAAACCAATGACACGCACCGACAATTCCTCCCCCAGACGCGGTTCTGTAAAACGCTCACTAGGATGGATAAAGCCCAACATATTATTATCAGGCAGGTAGACAAAGGTGCCTGACAGTTTCAGACGGTAAACAATGGCACTCAACTGCTGATTCTGCATGTTGTCGTAGGCCTTACCAGCTAAGCGTTGGAAAACTTCTTGCTCAGCAGGCAAGGCCCAGAGTCGGTCTTTCTTATCAACAGTCAATGTCACATAAAGCTTGTCGCCTTTTTTAGGCCAGAGTTCTTTGAGCTCAGGTAGGACATCAAGAGACACCACAACTTGCTTATCTGGTAATCCTGTATCGACAAAGACACCCAAATCCTTACGAACATCAGTCACCTGCCCCCAGCCATAACTGGTCTGGGTTGCTGTCTGCTCTAGGGTCGTCAGGCGATTTTTCTGTGTCATATCCTGATAAGCAAAGCCAGTGATCATCTCACCGAGTTGATGGGACCCTTCCGCCTTTGCTAGCGCATAGGTGACCCCGTCTTTTTGAACAAAATAGTAGTCCTTGTTCTCATCGGTCACCATGGCTGTTATGGTTTTTGCTAACTGTATCGTCATCATGTTCCTTTCTTTGTGTCACATTCCTTTGTCATGGCTAAGCACCTCTGGTCATCAAAAGATTTCTATCAGCCTCTTTTAGACAAGGTTATAGCGCTCTGAGTGCTAAGCTAGCCACCAAACTGCCCAAACTCATACATGGTCTTAAAAGCCTCAAACGATAAGGCATGGTCAAAGGTATAGAGGCGCTCATCAACCTCAATCAGCTCTTGACCAAGACTGATATGGTCTAAAATCTCCTCCAGCTTAACAATCTCACGCAAGCATCTGGTCAAACGGTGGTTGTCTGCTGTCTGGTAGCTGAGAGCTAAGCTGTTTTCGTACTCTGCTAAGAGCTGGTCAAGAATATCTCGTCTGTCATCATATAAAACCCTTGAATAATCCAGATTCATTTTAGCACGACCGATGATGATCAACTCCGAAAAAGACGAATAATCCGACCGAGGAGGGTCAAATACCATTTCGGTTAATACCCTAGCCAAATAATACCTCATCGTGCTCAATCTCCATGTCTGTCATCATTTTGCAGATCCAACAAGAGCTTCAAGGGCTAGCGCTACTAACATCAGCTAGTCGTCGCAGCACTCGTTAATCTGTCGTCATCTTTATCAAAAATAGCAGAGCGACCAACCTGCCACCCTGCCAAATCTTTTTCTCTCTTCTTAACTAACGGCTTAGATGTCCAACAATTCTTTTTCCTTGTCGGCAATCATCTTGTCGATGTGTTTAACAGCGTCGTCTGTCGCTGCTTGGATATCCTTCTCTAATTTTTTAAGCTCATCTTCAGTGATTTCTTTAGCTTTTTCTTGTTTTTTAGCCTCATCCATGGCATCACGGCGGATGTTGCGGATAGCAACCTTACTGTTTTCACCAACTTTTTTCACTTCCTTGGCCAAGTCACGACGAGTTTCCTCTGTCAAGGCTGGAATGACCAAACGAATAACTGAGCCATCATTGGCTGGGTTGATGCCGAGGTCTGACTCGTTGATGGCACGCTCAACATCTTTCAAGACAGACTTGTCAAAGGGAGTAATCAAGAGCACACGCGCCTCAGGCACAGTGATAGAAGCTAGCTGATTGAGCGGTGTCGGTGCCCCGTAATATTCTACTGAGATGCGGTCCAAGAGACTAGCATTGGCACGACCGGCACGGATACCAGCAAGCTCACGAGAGAGGGACTGATGAGAGTGTTCAAAACGTTCTTTAGCTTTGGCAATAATTGTCATTGTATTCTCCTTTTTTGATTAGCAACGGTTGGAAACAGTTGTTCCGATATTTTCCCCCAGAACAACACGTTTGATGTTGCCCGGTTCATTGAGGTTAAAGACCACCAAGTCAATGTCATTGTCCATAGACAGGGAGCTAGCGGTCGAATCCATGATTTTCAAGCCTTGCTTGAGGACTTCGATATGGGTTAGCTCGTCAAACTTGATGGCATCAGCGTTTTTACGAGGGTCATCGTTGTAGACACCGTCTACCCCATTTTTCGCCATGAGAATGGCATCCGCTTCAATTTCAGCAGCCCGTAGAGCAGCTGTCGTATCAGTTGAAAAGTACGGAGACCCTGTCCCTGCAGCAAAGATAACAACTCGTCCTTTTTCCAGATGACGAAGGGCACGCCCTCGAATATAGGGTTCAGCCAGTTGTTGCATATTAATCGCTGTCTGTACTCGAGTATCTACACCGCACTGCTTGAGGCTGTCCGCCATCACCAGCGCATTCATCACTGTCCCAAGCATGCCAGTGTAATCCGCTGATACCCGATCCATACCAGCTGCTGCCGCTGGCTCACCCCGCCAGAGGTTACCGCCACCGATAACCAAAGCAATCTGAATGCCTGATTCTGCTACTTCTTGGATTTCTCTCGCCACGCTCTGAACGGTAGGTAAATCAATACCAACACCACGCTCACCAGCCAGAGCTTCGCCTGATAGCTTAATCAAGACACGATTGTACTTGGGTTGCACCATTTTTAGGTCCTCTTTTCTATTTGCTTCTTATCCTTTCCATTTTACCATATTATCCCTCAATACGGTAGTAGGAAAGTTATTTTTTCACAACCTGGCTTTGGATAAGTTTTTTCGCGCTATTGCCAAGGTAGCCATGTTCAAGCTTGTCATGGCGTCATCACTTGCTGCAATAGCAGACTTGCTAATCCAATACTAAACCAGACCATCGCACCCAATAACATCGGTTTTAGACCTGCACGTTTAATCTGTGCAATGGACAGCTTACTGCCGACAGCAAAGAGGGCCATAGCCATCAACCATTTCGATAGGGGTTGACTAAGGTCTCTCAAGGCATCCGGTATCAGCCCCAAGCTTGTCAGTAAAGAAGCGAGTAAAAACAGGAAAACAAAGGTCGGAAAAACCTGTCTCAGTTGGCGTGTTCTGCCGCTCTGTCCTTTTTCAAAACGTCGAAAAGCAAAAAAGACACAGGCTGGTAAAATCAATAGTGTTCGCGCTAATTTGACCACCACTGCCACATCGCCTGCCACCTGACCATAGCTATAACCTGCGGCAACAACAGAGGAAGTATCATTGATAGCTGTGCCTGCCCAAATACCGAAGGTTTGCTGACTGAGGTCGAGGGCTTGCCCAAGAGCAGGAAAAATCAATAGCCCCAGCAAATTAAACAAAAACACTGTCGATAGAGCGAGGACGATGTCGTCCTCTTCAGCGTCAAGGATAGGTGCTGCTGACGCAATAGCTGATCCTCCGCAGATTGCCGTCCCAAAAGCAATCAACAAGGTCAGATTGTGACTAAGCTTTAATTGTCTTCCCAAAACCAGCGCAACAGCAAAGGCGAGAAAGAGAAGGGGGATACTTAATTGAAACGACCACAGACCTAGGGACTTTATATCTGCAAAGGACAGTCGGAATCCTAGCAAAATAATACTGTACTGGAGACCAAGTTTACTGGCTAACCCTAGCCCAGAGCTCAAGTGTTTCTCCTGTCTCAGTAGACCTGACAAGCTAAGCCCCAGTGCCAGAGAGAGGATGCTACTATCTACCAGAGGTAGAAATGAACTCAGCCAAATAGCAAAGATGCCGGCGAGCCCTGATACCATTAGTCCCGAGAGGTGTTGACTCATGTTTTCTCCCTTCTTGCACACAAAACCCCTCGCCAGAAGGCAAGGGGCACTAGATGATATTCCCTACCGGAATCGAACCGATAACTACTTCTTAGGAGGAAGGTGTTATATCCATTTAACTAAGGGAACCTTGCCTTGTTATTGTACCGTGATTTGACAAAAATTGCAAGCATCATCTAATCAGCACTCTGCCTCTGCCAACTGACGGTACTTGTCCATCTTCTCTTTGAAAAGTTCGCCATTGGTCGGCGGGGTAAAGCTGATGGCATTGGCGCCTGCGGCAATGGTCTCTAGAATACTCTCTCGGCTCTGACCGCCCGTTGCGATAATCGGAAGGTCTGGGTATTGCTCACGAATCTTTCTAACAATCATTGCGGTTTTAGCTCCTCCGCTAACATTAACGATATCAACACCAGCTTTCAGACGTGATGGCAAATCAGAATGCTCTGAAACCAAGGTATAGATAATCGGAATGTCAATACGATTGTTAATCTTTTTAATCGTGTCACTATCGGTCGGAGCATTAACCACCACAGCCATCGCTCCTTCAGACTCCGCAAACAAACTCATATTCGCCGATCGGTCACCTGTCGTTAAACCACCGCCAACACCTGCAAAAACAGGAACAGAGGCAACTAACATGACACTTTTTAAGATAGCTGGGTGTGGTGTAAATGGATAAACCACCAAAATGGCATCCGCATTATTATTGGCGATAACTGCCACGTCTGTGGAAAATAAAACAGATTTAATCACACGCCCATAAATAGAAATGCCGCTACAAGTTGCAATCTCTTTGGGAATTTGAACAATCTCACGTCGCAAATTGGACATCACCGCTGGAATATGTTTTTCTGTCATCGTTATCCTTTATAATTGATGTTACTCTGTTCGTAAGAAGCCAAAACTCTCGAACGGTTTCAAGCGAAAGATGAGGACACCCTTGATGTCCTGACGAGCAATCGGACCAAACTCTCTGCTATCGGTCATCTCTTGACGATTGTCGTTCAAGACAAAGTACTGCCCCTTAGGCACTGTAGCATCTGGGTCATCCAGTAAAATTGCCAAGCTGAAATCTGGCGTAAAGGGCATCTCATGACCTGTTTTTGACAGGTAAGCCCGTTTCATCTCCTCGATATAGGGCTGTTCAACCACTTCCTGATTACGGTATAAAATATCCTCAACAGACATCAGCTGATCGCCTGCCTGCCCTATGACACGCCCGATGTGAGTCTCGTTGTCGACTTCATAAATCACAAGGTTGCCATAATCAGGTGTCTCTCGTCGTGAAAACAAGACCTGATCACCTGTGTTAAGGAAAGAATTGCTATCTCTCTCCTGAATCGTATAAGTCCCAAAGACAAAAGACTGAAGCCCGACAAAAACAAGAATGACTGTTACAATCAACAATATCCCTGCAATAAAATCACGTTTTACCATAGTTTTATTTTACCACATTTTCAGAAAATCATAAAGCTAATCCAGCAAAAATCACTAGGACGACATCAAAACGGCAACGATAACCGTTTGACTCACTTCGTATCTCCTAACTACCAGATAAACAATCTCTGTCTATTGCTCGTTTGACAGTTAAAGAGACCTAGCCAATATTTTCTCATGACTACACAGAAAAAAGGCAAGGAACTTGGCAACAGCTCCTTGCCCTGTGTTTATGATGATTTCTGTTCTTGTTCTAGTGATTGTTGAAAGGACATGGATAAGACTAGACCGACTCCGATTAAATTTGTAACTAGAGAAGACCCCCCTTGAGAGATGAACGGCAAGGGAATACCTGTTAGGGGAAGAAGACCGATTGCTGCTCCGATATTTTCAAAAATATGAAAGAGAATCATCATAATGAAGCCGGACGAAATATAGACATAAAACCGATTATTAGAAACCAGCGTGATTTTTAACATGCGATAAATCAATAGCAGATAAAGAATCAAAAGCAGACTAGAGCCGATAAACCCAAAATTCTCTGCGATAACCGTAAAAATCATGTCACTCTCCCGGACAGGAATATTTAGGTCAATCACGTTAAATCCTTTCCCAGTCAAGCCACCACTACCGATTGCAATCATGCTCTGGGTTTGCTGGTACGAAATGCCTTCAGCATAAGCAAAAGGATCTAGCCAAGCCGAAATTCGGTTAATCTGATAGGTATCCATTCCCAAGTTAAAAAAGAAATCCTTGCCCCACGATTGTGTAAATACCCATAAAAAACCTGCAATTCCCGCAGCAAATCCTCCGACAACAGGTAAAATAAGCCGCCAACTGACCCCTGATAAGAGAATGATACCGGACAAAATTGCCAGAAAGACAAGAGATGTGCCTAAATCCTTCTGAAGACCTAACAAGATAAACACAGGAACCGTTAATAACCCGTATAGACCCAGCAATTTCAAGTCCCTTGCAATAGATACCTGAGGAAACTGCTCTTGATACCACACAGTCACAACCGCCAAGATTAAAATATAGGCGATTTTCATAAACTCAGATGGCTGAAATAAAGTCGCACCACCAAGGGTCACCCAGTTTTTAGCACCCGTTGACGAAACCAGCCCCGCATCAAAGTAAATCAGGGGCAAGACCATCAACCCTAGCCCTAACACATAGAGCAGGGGACTGACCTTCCAGAGAAATGATTTGCTAAAGAGCATGACCACCAAAGCCATCAGTAGACCGATAGCTGTCCAAGCGAGTTGCTGAATCATCACAATCCCCACACGGTCTGGATAATCATGACTTGTCGCGATAAAAACTGAAAAAAAACCTGTCAATAGCAGGAAAAAGACTGGCAACAGCAGGACATAATCAATGTGTCTCTCAATAGAGGAAATCGTCTTGAACATTACAGGTCACTTTCTAAGAAATGGCAGTTTGTGAAAATTATCAATTAGGTTTTCAACATCAGACTTAGACTTAACTCTTTTAATACCAGTCTATCTGATGGCTAATCTGATCTAAAACTCCCAGTCATGGCGAAGAATTTAATCACATAGGACTATTGTGGTCCTAAACACCTTAGGTAACAGGGAGCGATTACTCCTACCATTATAGCAAAAAAGGGAAAATAAAAACAGCTAAAAAGCTGCTTTATTCTGGTAACTATACGACTAATACCATCAACAAGTGAAGTCGCAAAGCTGTCACTACTCATGCTGTCACAACAAACAGACTACAACCAGTCTCTTGGTGGCTAGTTTTTTAGACATCTCTTACGATGTTTTGGTTTTTAATCCCCAACTGTACTGTCCACCTCTCGCTCATAGGTGAGGTTATTGGGACGTTGAGAATCGTACCAGCTAGGAATTTCTCCTTGGCAGACGAAGCCCATCCGCTCATAAAAAGGGATACCCATCTGGTTGTTTTTAGCAACGGTGACTTGTTGGCGGTTAATCCCGTAAGTCGCCTTCTGGTGGTCGGTCAGAAAATTAACGAGAGCACGTCCCAATCCCTTACCCTTGTGCTCTGGGTGAACATAGAGGACATAGATATGCCCAAAATTACCCTCACTGACACCGCCACCGATAGCCCCTAAGATGTGACCGTCTAGCTCAGCGACCATGTAGCCGTGCCAGTGCTGATCACTGGTTGAGCATTCTTTGGTCACTCGGTCGAGGTTGTAAAAGTCAGCGATCACCTGCTCGATATACCCTGGAGGATTCAAGTCCTTATAGGTCACACGCCAAGCGGCCGAACAGATAGCACAAATGGTAGCTGCGTCAGCTGGTGTTGCAAAACGGGTGGTGATGGTCATCTTAATTCTCCTTTTCTGATAGAGATGACTGTTTCGGCGTCGCCAAGTCTTCTAAAAAATCAATCAAGAGGGAAAAAAGCCCACTCAAGCTGACTGTTAGTCCGATACCCCAGATGAGCTTGGTCAGAGATGCGGTGCGCAAGCCATCAAACAAGAGCGTCCCAAGCCCTCCAGCATTGATGGTCGCCCCAATGGTCGCCATAGCGATGATGGAGGTCGCTGCTAGCTTAATGCCTGCAAAGAGAGCAGGTACGGCTAAGGGTAGCTGAACAGCCACTAACAACTGTCCCTCCGTCATGCCCATGCCGCGTCCCGCCTCCAAAAGAGCTGAGTCAATCTCGATCAAGCCCGATAAAAAGCTCCGCACCAAGATATACTGGGCATAGAGGGTCAAAACGATAACCGTGGTGGTCTGCCCTAGACCTGTCAAGGGAATCAGCAGGGCAAAAAAGGCAAATGAGGGCACCGCATACAAGACAGACAAGAGATAGACGGATACTTGCTGCAAGCGTGGAAAGCGCCAGAGGAGCAGGGTTAACCCAATTCCAAAAACCAAGGCAAATCCCAGAGCCAGCAAGGTCAATTGGAGGTGTTCCAAGACCAAGCGAAAAAGCGCCTCACGATGGCTGAGTGCGTACTCCATCAGGTCAATCCTCCTACTAGCCTGTCCTGCCGCTGAACCGTTTCGAGCAGGGATTTGACAAAATCCGTCCGAGGGGAAGCAATAATCTCCTGCGGACGATCAAACTGCACCAACCGCCCCTGGTCCATGACCATGACACGGTCGCCCAGATAGAGAGCCTCATGGATATCATGGGTGATGAGAACAAAGGTCTTGTCAGCCAAGGACTGGTGGAGAGTCTTGAGCTGGTCTTGCAGGTGATGGCGGGTGATGGCGTCCACCGCCCCAAAGGGCTCATCAAATAACACCATCTGCGGATCAGCAGCTAGTGCTCTGGCTACTCCGACCCGCTGCTGCTGTCCACCAGAGAGTTCCTTGGGGTAGCGATGGGCAAAGTCTCTGGCAGGGAGCTGCACCATGGTCAGCAACTCCTCCACACGCTGGTCAATCCGCTCGTTTTCCCAGCCCAAGAGTTTAGGGACAGTGGCGATATTGTCTCGGACGGTCAGGTGGGGAAAGAGCCCAATCTGCTGAACCACATAGCCAATTTGCCGACGGAGGGCAACAGGATCGGTCGCCGACAAAGGCTGACCATCTAACAAAATCTGCCCTGTATCTGGCTCTAAGAGGCGGTTCATGAGCTTGAGCGTCGTCGTTTTCCCAGATCCTGATGTCCCTAAAATGGTAATAAACTCACCCTTAGAGAGGGTAAAGGTCAGATCGGACAAGACTGGGGTATCGCCGTAGGTTTTCCCCACCCCCTCAAAGGTCACTAATGCTTGCGTCATCTGGTCTCCTTAGTTTGCGATGCTCTTGTAGAAGTCTTTGGCAACAGCCGTATAATCCTTACCGTCAACATCGACTTGAGCGTTGAGTTCGGTGACTTTTTCAGTCGTTAATTGGCTGGAAATCGTGTTCAAGGCTGTCGCAAGGTTTGGCTCTTTCTCAAGCAAGTCGCTCTGGGCAACAGGAGCGATGTTGTAAGGTGGCCAGAAGGCCTTGTCATCTTCCAGCAGGGTAAACTCATCTGTCTGAATGAGCTGACCTTCTGTAGTATAGGCTGGCGTCACATCTGCTTCGTCGTTTTTCAGCACGCTGTATTTCAGGCTGTTGTCGTAGACCTTGGAAGATTTCCAGTTAAACTCACCGTAAGCCGTCTTCAAGCCTGCCAAGCCGTCTTCACGCTGGTCAAATTCCCCTTGGGACGCAAAGCGGAGTTCGCTCGCATGTTGTTGCAGGTCAGAGATGGTCTTGATGCCCAACTGCTTCGCCACGGCTGTCCGAATGACCAAGCCCTGACTGTCTGTCGCTTGGGCGTAGTCTAACCACGTCAGCTTAAAGTCTTTGGCATAGGCGGTTTTAACCGTCTGATAGACCTGCTCAGGGTCGGTTTCCAATGGCAACTTCAAAATAGCCAACAGACCTGTCCCTGTGTACTCTGGGTAGAGGTCGATTTCCTTATTGGTCAAGGACGTATGCACCAAAGAGCTGGCGATGTTAAACTTGCGCTCAACGGTGTAGCCTTCATCTTCCAAGGCTAGAGCATAGAGCTCTGCAACGATGAGGTTTTCTGTGAAATCTTTTGAACCAATCCGCACGACTGGTTTGTCACCAGCTGCAGGTGCGCTCTGCTTTTGCCCAAAGAGGGCAAATAATCCTAAACCAGCTAGGACAAGGAGGGCTAACAGGCCTCCGAGGCGTTTTTTGTTTGTCATGTTTAACTCCTTTTTAGTGGGTTTGTTTGATGTGATGAATGAGCCCATCAAGGCTCAACATGGCAATGAGCGAGAGCAGGGCAACGGAGCCACCGCCCAAGAGTAAGAGATCGTAGCGATAGAGCCCCAACCCTGTGAAAATCAGAGTGCCCAGTCCTCCTGCTCCGATGTAGGTGGCTAGGCTAGCGGAGGCGATGATTTCCACTAGAGCCAACTTGAGCCCGGTCAAGAGATGGGGAAGGGCTAGTGGAAAAGCGACCTTGAGCAAGACCTGCCTGTCGGTCATCCCCAGCCCCTTGCCGACTTCTTTCAAACTCTCTGGGACTTGCACCAAGCCGACCAAGGTTTGTAGGATAATGGGCGGTAAGCCCAGCAGGACAAGGGCGATAAGGGCTGGCATTTGCCCAACACCGATGAGGGGAATGAGGAAGAACAGCACACCCAGCGAGGGAATGACCAGCAGACCACCAGACAGGCCTGTGATGGCTTGCCGGAGTTTGGAGCGCTGGTAAGCCAGGTAACCCAAGTAGGTCCCAAAAACCAGAGCGATTCCCAGAGCCAGAAGGCTAATCCAGATATGCTCCCAAAGATAGGTCAGGTATTGGTGGCTGTTGTGTGCTAGGTAATCAACCAGTCTAGTCCACATGAGCAACCTCCTCGTCGTCCTTGTCTTTTCTATCCAAACCTCGTCTCAGGTTATCCAAAATCCGCTTTTGGTAGCTGATAAAGGTGGTCACCTCTTCCTCACTAAATCCCTCGTAAAAGATGATTGACAAGCGCTCGCTAACCCGCTTTCCGATGACTTCTTGCCCCCAGCCCTTATCCGTCAGGTGCCAGATTTTTTTTCTCTTGTCATTGGGACAGGGCTGTGGCACAATCAAGCCTTGCTCCTCCAAACGTTTGAGCATAGAGGTTAAGGTATTGTTGGCAAGCCCTGTGTGAATGGCAATATCTGTCGCTGTTCCTCTCCCACCATGTAACCAAAGACAGTGGAGAATCTTCCCTTGTTCTCCCGTGTAAAGTGCCTCTGGCTCCTGTGCCAGCAAGTGCTGAAACAGACGACCATTCAAGAGGCTAATGTGGGTCGCGCGATAGCCCCCTTGTTCTTTTGTCATAGGAGCTCCTTTCTTTTTTATTTCTATATAGAACAATGATAATTCTAGTATCTCCTTTTTTCTTTGTCAACTATTTCGATATGGAAATACTATATTCCACAAAAAAAGAGCAGGATTTTCTGCTCTCTGGTATTATCACTCTTTAATACCGTGGACGAATCACACCTGTCACGGTTGCTTTTGTCGCTTCATAATCACCATCAACGACGACCTTGATAATGCGCTTGGCCTCTTCTTCTGGTGCTGCGACAAGGGGCAAGCGAAGCGGTCCGACATCAAAGCCCAAATAATTCAGCACCGCCTTAACAGGAGCAGGGCTCGGATAGCTAAAGAGAGCATTGACTTTAGGGATAAACTGGCGCTGAATAGCCGCAGCAGCCTTGATGTCGCTGCGCTCAATGGCTTCAAACATGGCGTGCATCTCGTCACCATTAGTGTGAGAGGCTACCGAAATTACCCCATCTGCTCCCAAATTCATGGCGTGGAAGGCATCACCATCTTCTCCTGTATAGATGAGAAAATCATCTGGACGGTGCTCAATCAGATAGGCAATATTAGCGAGGGTTGTACACTCCTTGACGCCGATGATATTGGGATGTTCTGCCAAGCGAAGCATGGTCTCAGGCGTCAACTCCACCACGACTCGTCCTGGGATATTATACAGAATAATCGGCAGGTCAGACGCGTCCGCAATGGCCTTGAAATGCTGGTAAAGCCCCTCTTGAGATGGCTTATTATAGTAAGGAACAATGGCAAGGCCCGCCGCAAAACCACCAAATTTAGCCACTTCCTTGGCAAACTCGATGGAATCCCGCGTATCATTGGTCCCAATCCCTGCAATCAAGGGCACTCTGCCCTTAACAATAGCTTGCACAACTTTGAAAATCTCTAGCTCTTCCTCATGGGTCAGGGTCGGACTTTCTGCCGTCGTCCCTGCCAGCAAGATGGCATCTGTATGGTGCGCCAGCAAGTGTTCAATCAGAGCTGGGAAAGCCTCAAAATTGATGGTACCATCTTCATGAAAAGGCGTGACCAAGGCTGTGATGATTTTAGCCTGTCGTAGTTGCTCGATGGACATAAGAATTCCTTTCTAACGATGCTACTGATTCGAGATGACTGACGATTTTGCCAGCCATCTCATCACTCTACTTCAACTCAAATACGAGCTCGTCCGTTTTTCTCACCAAACCACGCTCGTGAAGGGTCTCAGCGATTTGAACAGAATTCCAAGCAGCACCTTTGAGGAGGTTGTCAGATACCACCCACATGTGAATGCCATTTTCCTTGTCCAAATCCTTACGAATACGACCAACAAAGGTATCACGGCTACCGACCGCATTGATGGCTTGTGGGTAGATTTGGTTGGCAATATCATCTTCTAAAACAGCACCTGGGAAGCTCGCAATCGCTGCTTTTACCGCTTCAATGTCTGCGACTTCCTTGGTTTCGATGTAAACAGATTCAGAGTGGGCAGAGAGAACTGGAATCCGCACACAGGTCGCAGAAACAGCAATGCTGTCATCTTCCATGATTTTCTTGGTTTCCTTGGTCATCTTCATCTCTTCATAGGTGTAGGCATTGTCCGTGAAGAGGTCGATTTGTGGCAGTGCATTAAAGCCAATAGGGTAGTGCTTCTTATCGCCACCTGAAGGAAGGATGTTTGCTTCTACCTCTTTTGGTGCCACGCCGTCATTCAACGCCGCACGCAACTGCGCCTGTGTTTCCAAGATAGCTCCCATACCTGCCCCAGAGACCGCTTGGTAGGTTGACACGATGATGCGTTCCAAGCCCCACTGCTGACGGACAGGCTCCAGTGCCACCATCATCTGGATGGTGGAGCAGTTTGGACAAGCGATAATGCCTTTGTGGTCATCCATGGCATGGGCATTGACCTCTGGAACAACCAAAGGCACATCTGGATTCATACGGAAGTAAGAGGTGTTGTCCACCACTACAGCACCTGCTTTCACCGCATAAGGTGCAAACTTAGCCGATGTCGACCCACCAGCTGAAAAGAGGGCAATATCAACGCCTTCAAAACTATCTTCTGTGGTCAACTCGACCGTCACCTCTTGTCCCTTATAAGTCAAGGTCTTACCAGCAGAATGAGCTGACGACAGCAACTTAATTTGGTCAATCGAAAGCGTGCTCTCCTCCAACATCTTAATCATCTGTGTTCCAACGGCGCCTGTCGCACCAACAACGGCAACTGTATAGCCCATGTCTTTACCTCTTTTTTCTACAGGTTAGTAAAAATTTTATCCGTTATCTTTTTTAGATAATTTTATTTCCAGCAGTCTTTGCTGATACGCCTAATTATACTATTTTTCTTTAACAATGAAAAGAGATTATTTTTGCAAATCACTCAATTATTCACTTTTTGCTAATTTTCTGAAAAAAATTTAAATAATCTCTTGCAGAATATAAAAAAATGTGCGATAATTCATCTTACCTGACTTTAAGATTTTTTTCAGGAAATTATGTTTAGGAGGTTTGATGATGAGTCGTCAAATGACATCAAAAGTTAGGCTATTAGGCCCTACCTTGCTTACTGCCTTGGTAGCCTTTAGTCTGAATAGCTACTCAGTAGCTGCTAATGATGATGTGACTATTGCTTCTACTAGCCCAGCCATCACAGCTGTTTCTGACAGCACTACAGCTGAAACGGCTACCAGCTCTGCGATTTCACCAGAGCCACAAGCAAGCACCACGTCATCAGAGAGCAATCAGCCAAACTTTGCTCTTGCTGAGCTTTATGCTAAAACAGAAGCCGAGACCCTATCTGTTGAAAGCAATGCTATTATCAATGTCCAGCCTGTCTGGGAAGAAAACATCAAGGGGCAAGGCATGGTCGTTGCTGTTATCGACTCAGGGCTTGACGTTGAGCACAATGCCTTGACCCTTAGCGATATTTCCACTGCTAAATTCAAGAGCGAAGAGGAAATGGAGGCCAAGAAAGCTGAAGCTGGTATCAACTACGGTCAATGGTACAACGACAAGGTTGTTTTTGGCTACAACTATACTGACAGCAATACCGAACTAAAAGAAAGCGATGTGCGTTCTCACGGTATGCACGTTTCTGGTATCTCAGTGGGTAATCCGACTCAAACGGATAGCAGTGGTACACGCATCGTTGGGGTTGCCCCAGAAGCCCAGTTGATGTTTATGCGGGTCTTTTCTGATACTCGTGGCGGGGGTACAGCTCCGTTTCTCTACGCTCGTGCTATCGAAGATGCCGTTAAACTCGGTGCTGACTCAATCAACCTCAGTCTGGGGTCACCAAACGGCTCCCTGATTGATGTTGGCGACCACATCACGCGTGCCATTGATGATGCTCGTAAAAAAGGGGTTACCGTTGTCATTGCAGCAGGTAACGATACGGTATTTGGGGACGGTAAATCCTTGCCTTACGCCGATAACCCTGACTATGCTGTTGTTGCAACACCAGCCACAGCCCGAGATGGTATTGCGGTCGCTTCTTATAACAACACCCACCTCACTCGTGAAGTTGCCACCATTCTCGGTATGGAAGATAATGCTGAGCTCAACTTTGGTAAGGTCAACTTTACCAAGGGGTCAAACAGTAAAAAAGAGTTCGCTGAAAATGTAGCCTATGACTACCTCTATGTTGGACTAGGTAAAACCGAAGACTTTGAAGGACAGGACTTAACTGGCAGAATCGCCCTCATCAAACGTGGTGAAATCAGCTTTGCTGACAAGGTAGCCAATGCTAAAAAAGCTGGAGCTATCGGTGCTGTGGTCTTCAACAACGTGACCCAAACACTGGACTTCACCATGAACATCCCTGGACCTGAAACAGCGCTTTACCCATCAATTTTTATCCCTATCCAATTCGGTGAAGAGTTAGCTAAAGAGTCAGGCACAGGCAAGTACAAGTTCCAGTTCAACAAAGCCTACGAAACGGTGGTCAATCCTGAAGCTGGAAAAATGTCTGACTTTACCAGCTGGGGCTTGTCTGCTGATGGTGAATTAAAACCTGATGTCTCTGCACCAGGTGGAGCGATTTACTCTGCCATTAACAACAATGGTTATGCAAGCATGGACGGTACCAGCATGGCATCGCCACATATCGCTGGTGTTATTGTCCTCATGAAACAGGCTCTTCAGAAAAAATACCCTGATTTAAGCCCTGAGGATCTGCAAATTCGTATCAAACAGCTTTTGATGAGCACTGCTCTGCCACACTTTAACACTGATACTCAGGCCTATACTTCTCCTCGTCAACAAGGTGCTGGTATCGCAGATACCCACAAGGCTATTCACTCTGACCTTTACTTGACAGGCGACGATGACCTGACCAGCATCGTTCTGGGGAATGTTGATGACAGCTTTACTTTTAATGTGCGTCTGTATAACACCTCAAACAGCGACAAGACCCTCAACTACATCACTCACCTGAATACTGATGAGATTGTTGACGGTCGCGTCACCCTCAAACCACGTGAACTGAACCAAACAACCGGAACGGTCACAGTAGCTGCCAACAGCAGTGTCTTGATTCCGATTACTGTGGACAGCTCAGCCTTTACAGAAGAGCTCAGCAAACTCATGGTCAATGGTTATTTCCTTGAGGGCTTTGTGCGCTTTGTCAACCCTGTTGACGGCGGTGATGAGGTCAGCATTCCTTTTGTTGGTTTCAAGGGAGCATTTGAAAACCTAGCTGTTATCGAAAAACCAATCGGTGAATTTGACTTTAATAACGGTGACCTGCCGTTCTACTATCCTGAACGCAAAGAAGGCTCAAAAATAGACGAGCTGAATTTCACTGAAAGCGAAGAGTACACCACACTCTTGACATCAGAATCCGAATGGGACCACAATAAGGGGATCTACACGCCAGAAACACCGATTATTGCTGGAACTTACTTAGATAGTGACGGCAAGTATATCCTCTACCGTGATGAAACAGGTAAGCCATACTACATTATTTCACCAAACGGTGATAATAACCGTGATGCTGTCATGCTACGTGCTGTCATGCTACGGAACTTTACAGATGTTACTGCAGCTGTTTATCGCGACGAAGACATCGACCGTACTAATCCTGTTTGGGTCAGCGAGAATAGCCTAGCAGGAACTAAAAACTACTACGGCGGCAAACCTGCCAACTCCAAATCAACTATTCTTGATAACACGCTTTGGGCTGGTAAAGACAATAACGGCAAGGTTCTTCCAGATGGTAAATATGTCTACGTCGTAACTTATCGTCCAACCGTTCCTGGTGCAAAATCTCAGGAAATAAGCTTTAACATCTTGATTGATACCTCACGCCCTGCCATTACCACTGCTTCAATCTACGATGAAGACGCGCGTACTTTCAAACCACGTCCAGGTATTGCATGGGGAGCAACCGAGATTTATCGTGAAACCCTCTACTATAATGTCAATGCCGAGGATTACAAGGAAGTCCTCAAAAATGGTCGTGAAGTAACGCGGTCAAACACCGTCCGTATCTACATCAAGCCAGATGAAAACGGCGTTTACACCCTGCCGACACACGACATCAACGGAAAAGAACTCCGCATCACTGATTTCTGGTACCGCATCGAAAACCGTGCAGGAAACTCTTGGTCGGCTGTCCTACCAGAGATTGTCCAAGGTGGAACAGAAAGCGGATTAGTCCGTCTGGGTATCTCAAATCCAGAAACACAGCAATTGATTGAAGCAGATTTCCGCTACATTATCCGTGATTCAGAAGGCAACGATGTTACTGCTGAAACAACCTCTGTCAACCCTGCCGAACCTTTCCACAGCCTCCCATTTGGAGACTACACTGTTGAATTGATTCTTCACGATGAAGATGAAGCCTATTTGATTGATGAACGCATCAAATCCTTCACCGTTGATGAAGAACATTCATTGGTTGGTGTCTACTTCAAGGCAACACCACTGTCTCGCACAAGTTTCGCAGTGGACTTTGACACCATTCCACCAGTAGGGACTAAAGTTTACCTCGTTGACAGCAAGGGCAAACGCACCGAGCTCCCTCAAGGTCGTTACACCAAGGACATCTTTGAGAAGAAAATCGTCTCTGGTGATTACACCATTAGCATCGAGTTACCAGCAGGCTACCAGGCTGTCGACCTCTCAAGTGGTGAGCCTATCGTTATTGAGAACCTCACCTACACCATCGCAGGTGATAAACTGACTGTTAAAAATCTGTCCCTCCAAGCTAAAGGTAATTTGGAAAATGGAGGAGCAGCAGAAACTGCTGACGACTTGCCTGCCTTTGACCCCAATGCTGACCTAGATAATGATGGTTTCTCTAACCAAGAGGAACTGACTCTGGGAACAGATCCTGCCGATGCTACATCTTATCCTCAAACAGCCAAAGGTGACCAAGAAAATGGAGGAGCAGCAGAAACTGCTGACGACTTACCAGCCTTTGACCTCAATGCTGACCATGATGGGGATGGCTTCACTACAGCAGAAGAAATGGCAGCAGGCACCGATCCGTTCCACGCAGGTACTTACCCACAAACCTCAACTGGTGACAATGCCAACAACGGTTATCCAAATCTTAACGACGATAAACCAGTCTTTGATTTAGAAGCTGACTATGATGGGGATGGCTTCACAAACCGCCAAGAACTGGATGCTAACACCAATCCATTGGATAAGAACAGTTTCCCTGTCAAGAATGAGGAACCTGCTACACCTCCTACCAATCAGGACGAAAATAAAGAAACACCTGATAACCAGAAGGATAAAGATAAGGAAACATCTGATGTTCAGGGTGGCAAAGATACCTCAACACCAGATCATCCTAAGGACAAACTTGCTGACCAGCTGGTTAATACTGACAGGCAAGTCTTCGTTAACCCAGCTGCTCCTGCTCCCCGTCCAGCAGCTACAAGCAATCTAGCAACTTATGCAGCAGCTACTTCTCACAAAGCCAGTCTGCCAGAGACAGGTGACCAGACAAGTGTCTTGACACTTATCGGTGCTAGCATGACCGCTCTTGCAGCCTACTACTTGACTCGTCGCAAGAAAAACTAAGGCTCTCTTATGACTCAAAATCCCTCGACCTGATAATCGAGGGATTTTTTGATACCCGAATAAAACCAAGACCAGCCTAGAAGAGTATACAGCTAGGCAAGGGAGCTTTATAAGCTACAACTCCTGTTGCGCTTCTTAGACACAAAAAATCCCCCACAAAGGGGGAAAGGGCATCTCAAACGAGATGAGATCAGTTGGTTCACACAACTCATCAAGGTCGGCTCCTGCCTTTATGACCTCCCTAGCGTAAATTTGGTCAGTGACCAAATTCGGCTCATCGCATATTTTTATTCTAACTCATTTGTGTCATTTTGTAAAGGCCTGTGTTCTACTGGTTGAAAAAACTCGGTAACAGCTCTTTGTAGCCCATCAGGTGAGGCTGTCTTTAGTCGTTGCTGGCAGACTCTAACAGGATAAAATGGCTTACCATCCAGTATCAGAACCATGTCCAAATCATCTTCTGAGACTTCATCGCTCAGTTCCCATTTGCCACCATAGTTAGCAATCAAGGTTTCACCTAGATAGGCCGCAACAGCAAATAAAATAATCCCACCATCTGGTCGTCTAAGAACTCCGCCTTCCTGCTTCTCCGTTTCAAAGAAGTCATCCAATGCTGCGATGCTTGATAAGCTAAAGTCAGCCAGATAACCAGAAGCTGTCAGATTGTCTACCGTCCACTCGATGGCTTCTGGCAAATCATCTACCAAAGTTGACTGGGAACTTTGCGCAGTTTTAGCTTTAAATGCTTGAAAAATTTTCTTAAACATAAGATCTCCTTATAACTCCTTAGTTACAATAGCGGTGCAACGACTTTAGCGAATACACCTGTTAATTTCATAAGAATCGGTAATTGTGACAGCTCATCTGGTGTCACACGGTGGCAAAGTAGCAGAGTTTGTTGAAAATCTGCTTCAACAGCTGCGACTGCTGGTGAACGGTAGAGATAAGTTGCGCACTCAAAGTGATGGTAGAGGCTACGATAATCAAGGTTTATTGTGCCAACAACAGCCTTAACACCGTCTGCTACAAAGACCTTAGAGTGATTAAATCCTGGCGTGTACTCGTAAATCTCCACTCCTGATTCCATGAGAATTTTGTAATAGGTTTTTGCCAGAGCATAAGGAATTTTTTTATCCGGAATCCCTGGCATCATGAGCTTGACATCAACTCCTCGCTCCGCAGCAAAGCGAATAGCATGTTCTAATTCGCTGCTCAAAATCAGATATGGTGTCATGATATGGACGTATTCTCTCGCATGGTTTAACATGTCAATGTAGACATTTTCACCAACATTATCACGATCAAGAGGAGAATCCCCGTATGGTATCACATAACCATCAGCCTTGTTAACTGGTTGGGATAAGCCGATATAAAGCGCAAGCGATTCATCGCTTCCCATGCTTGTCCACATCTGTAGGAACAGCACCGTAAAACTATCAACAGCAGGACCTTTTAAGAGGACACCTGCATCCTTCCAATGCCCAAAACGCTCGATTTCATTGATGTATTCATCTGCTAGGTTGGCACCACCGTTAAAAGCCACCTGTCCATCAATGACTAAAATCTTACGATGATCCCGATAGTTGTAGTAGGTCGATAGAAAGGGCGTAATGGGAGCAAAAGCCCTCGCTTGTATGCCTAATTTGCCCAAACGCTCAGTGTAATCGAAGGACAGGCGAGACAGCTCGTTCATCCCATCGTAGAGCACTCGGATTTCGACCCCTTCACTAGCTTTTTGCTTTAAAATGGCTAGAATTTCGCCCCACATCAGCCCTTCATCAATGATAAAGTACTCCAAAAAGATGAACTGTTTAGCCTTGAGCATTTCTTCTTTCATCTTGGCAAAAAAGCTCTCACCTGTCGGCAAGTAGGTGACCGATGTCTCTTTATAAACAGGAAACTTATTATCGCTACGTCTCAAATATTCGACAAGATTATAAGCTGTGCTGTGCTGTGTACTGAGCTCTTGGACAACCTCCTCGTCCTGCTTTAAAAGATTTGAGCTATTTAAAATAACCTCTTTCAAACGTCTCCTCAAGGTTCGATAACCCAAATCCTGCTTGGTATATAATAAAAACAAGGAACCAAGTAGTGGAGCCAGCATAATCATCACTAACCAGGTAATTTTTGAAGTCGTATCCATACGGCTGTTGACCAGATAAAGGACACTGGCAACCGTGATAACAGCCTCAAAAATTTGAAAGAATACCCGATACTCTCCCAATAACCAACCAAAAGAAATGGAGATTAGCCATAATTGCAAAAGGATTAAGATAAAAACAATCGTCGCTCGGCTAAATACCGCACTGAAGAGCTTATCCTTTTTTAACAATCGAATGGCTTTTAACTTGACTTTGCGCTTTTTCTCTTCCATATCATCTCCCTAACGTAAGCCTAATTCAGCTAAACGCTGCTTATAAGCCTCAAAATCAATCAGTAGACCTAAACCACCATACAGGTCATACTCATCTATCCAGTCTCCCTGCTCAGGAATACTCATCCGTTCAATGCCCTTTTGACTTGCCGTCAAGCCAGAAAGCCCATTAGATAGGATGAAAGGAAATGATATATTGGTCGAGGTTAATGCGTAAATTTTTCCCAGAGCCTCAGAGCCTGTAAAGAGCTTGGTCGGGTCTTTTATCTGGGATAGGACAGCCTGCATAACTTCCTGTTGGCGACGCGTTCGACCATTATCTCCTTCGTCATCACTTCTGAAACGCGCATAGTTAAGCAACGTTTTACCATCCATCCGTTGAGGACCAACCTGAATCGTTTGATAAAGGCTACCGCCAGAAGCAAAGCCCAAGTCATCCGGCACATCAACAGCACCAACAACCTCACCATTCACAGTTGAAAACTTTGCATCCATCTCTACACCATTAGGAAAGAGGGTGTCAACTGCCAGAGCAAAGGTTTCAAAGTCAATCATGATGTAATATTCAATAGTGATGTCAAAGTTATTTTTCAAGACTTGACGCACATATTCCGCCCCTTGGCTATTATCCTGTTCACCGATGGTAAAGGCTGCATTCAACTTGTGATCAGCCATGCCTTCATAAGAAGCTCCCTCAATATTCACCAGGGTATCTCTCAAAAAGCTGACTAGCTTTACCTTGCCTGAACTATTGCCGACATTCATCACCATAATGGTGTCTGTCCTGGCTTCTGTTGATTCTTCCGTGATGCGCTTATCACTACCTAAAATCAGGATGTTGACCCCATCGGCAGTCTTTTCACCAGCAAAATACTCTGTCATGGCTGGTTTTAAGTTCTCTTGACCTGAGGTCACACCAAACAAGCCCTTGAAAAACATCACTGCCATCCCAATGACAAGTAACAACATGAGAGCCACGGTTACTTTGACAAATCGTTTCACTTTAAGACCAAAGCTGGTCTTTTTTACAGGCTTCTTTGGTGCAGAAACTTGTTTATTGACAGACTTTTTCGACCGTCTAGGTCTCTCATCCGTTAACTCTAAGTTTCGCAGAGAGGACAGTTCAGATTGTCTATCCGTCAACTGATTTTCTTCTTGAGCATAAGAAACGACTCTTGGTTCATTTCCTTCAGCCTTTGCAGACAAATAAGTCAGCTCAGCTTTTTCTTTTTCACCCAAAAAATGGATATTTTGTGTTAAATAATCATATCGTAACTGCTCATGCCGAGACAGAAAAGCACTCTTTTTCATGGATTGTTCTCTTTTCATTCAGTTACTTTCCATTCTATACTTAACAGCCGTTGCTGTCAACTGTTACAACGCTTACATAGGTATGTTTGCGCTTTCTTCATGAACAATTGCATCGATAGAAATCAAGTGTATCTTGACAAAGGTCGCTTTTTGTGTTACCTTATGGGTACATAAAAACATTGATATAAAAGAGGTATCGCCTATGGGTATTTTCAAATTATTAGCGCTATTTGCAGAAGGGCTATTATCCTTCTTTTCTCCCTGTGTTTTGCCTATTTTACCAGTTTATATTGGTATTTTAGGAGGACAAGTGTCATCTGAAAAAATAGAACATTCCTCTGTTCAGCGACGCATCCTGGTCAACACCCTTTGCTTTGTTTTAGGTATTACTCTGACCTTTTTTGTTCTAGGATTTGCTAGCAGCCTGCTCAGTCGTCTCTTGACCCAGCACATGCAAACGATTCAGCTCATCGGAGGCCTGCTCATCATCATCATGGGGCTAATCCAGCTTGACCTCTTTCAAACCATGCTGACCAAGCGAGAGTTTTCAGCCAAACACAAAGTCTATCAAGCTGGACAACAGGTCACACCTTTGCTTGCTACTCTTATGGGATTTACGTTTAGCTTCTCCTGGACACCGTGTATCGGTCCTATCCTTGCTAGCGCTTTTCTCTACGCCAGTAGCCATCAGGGGATATTTAGCGTTCTTTTAATCAGCGTCTACTGCCTAGGTTTCATCCTGCCCTTTGTTTTAGTTGCTTTCTTTTCTCAAAAAGTTCTTGCCTATTTCAAAAAGCACCAACATCTGATGAAACACACAAAACGCATTTCTGGTATCTTGCTGATTCTTATCGGGCTGTCTATTATCACAGGCCAATTCACTACAATCAGCCGTTTCTTCCATTAACATGGTTATCAGGTCAATACCTATCATCAAAAACAACAACTAATTACCATACTAAAGGAGTCTATCATGTTTAAATCATTTAAATTCGCCATCATGATGGCTGTCGCCCTTTTCACACTTTGTGGTTGCTCACTCCTCCTACCAAGTCAAGAACCGATTGGCATTAGCAAGGGACAAGTTGCGCCAGATGTCACTCTCGTCGACAAAGATGGCAAGGCGGTTTCCCTTAAAGACTATGCTGGCAAAAAAATCTACATCAATGTCTGGGCCAGTTGGTGCGGACCATGCAAACAAGAAATTCCTGAATTGGAAAAAGTCTACCAAAACTTTAAAGATAAAGACGACTATGTTTTCTTGTCCGTCGTTTCTCCCAACGACAGTAAGTTTAACAATCAACGCCCAATGGACAGCAGTGAACAAGAAATTCTCTCAGTTGCCAAAGACAGTAAGATAACCTATCCTATTCTTTTTGACACAAAAGATAGTTTTGCAAGTCAATTTGGCATCACGTCTTTCCCAACTCATATCATCATCAACAGTGACGGTACAGTTGGTCAAGTCATGCTCGGTAGCACCAATGAAGACATCTTGACAAAGCTGCTTCAAGAAGCTAATTAAGAACTAAGAGGCGACCATTATGTTCAATACAATCATTTCTAAAACACATACAAAAAGCCACTTCTTCAAGGCAGCCCTACTCTTATTCATCGGATTCTTTACCATCATTTTTTCATCAATAGCGGTCTCTTTATTCTTGGTGGTAACAGGTCGTTCTGCCATGCTAAGTCAGACGGTCATGGTAGAAGTCATGTTCTTCTTAACGCTCATCTTTGCAGCTATTATTTGGAAAATCATCCACGGACAGCGACTCTTTTCTCCCAAAATCGTTTGGACTAAACCTATTAACCACCTCATTCACGCCAACCTTATCGCGGCCATTGCTCTATTATTTTACAACGGTTTTATTCCTGGATTGATTGGTCTATTTGAAGGCGGTTGGGAACTGATATTGCCAAGTTTTTGGGCAGCTGCAACTGCTGGTATCGGTGAGGAAATCTGGTTACGTGGGCTATTCTTTACCGCTTTTCTCTCACTTTTTCGGTCACAATCGCAGAGCTTAACCAAGACTGCTCTGACAACTTCTGTTTTATTTGGACTCTTCCATCTTGTAAACCTTGCTCAAGCGGAGCCTCTTGCTGTCGCTCAACAGATTTTCTACGCTACCTGCTTTGGTCTTAGCTTTGCGGCCCTGCGAGTGGGGTATAATAACCTCTGGTTGCCAATGCTAATTCATTTTCTTATCGATTTTCAGCCCAGCATTAATGAGCCGGTCAGCTCTGGAAGCTGGATTGAGATTATCGTTGTCTTTGTCCCTCTAGCCGGACTAGCCTTATGGACACTTATCAACATGGATAAGACGATTGAACAAACACCTGAACTTAAACACGATACTGAAGAAATCATTGTAGCCGAACTATAAAAAAAATAATCTGGAACAACTAAATGTTCCAGATTATTTTTTTTATTTTGCTAATTTTGCTTTAGCAGCATCAGCAAGTGCTGTGAAAGCTGCTGGATCGTTCACTGCCAGGTCAGCAAGCATTTTGCGGTTTACTTCGATCTCAGCCAATTTCAAACCGTTCATCAACTTAGAGTATGATAAACCGTTAAGACGAGCTGCTGCATTGATACGGGTAATCCACAATTTGCGGAAATCACGTTTCTTCTGACGACGGTCACGGTAAGCATAGTAGTAAGAGTTCATCACTTGCTCTTTTGCCGTGCGGAACAAGATATGCTTAGCTCCGTAGTAACCTTTCGCCAGTTTCAAAATACGTTTACGACGTTTGCGTGATACAACGCCACCTTTAACACGTGCCATTTATTTTTCCTCCAAATATCTATCTCTAATCTGTCTAAGGGTCAATGCTAAGATTAACGAAGACGCGTCAACATTGACTTGATACGCTTAAAGTCACCTGAGTGAACCATGCGTGCTTTACGCAACTGACGACGTTGCTTCTTAGTTTTACCGTGGAAACGGTGAGACGTGTAAGCACGGAAGCGTTTCAAACCGCCTGAACCAGTACGCTTAAAGCGTTTTGCTGATGCGCGGTGTGTTTTTTGTTTTGGCATGATAGATTTCTCCTCTTAATAATTTTTCAGGCGACAAGTTACTTCTTGTCTGGAATCGGTGCGAGTTGCATAAACATTTGACGACCATCCATTTTTGCACGTTGCTCAATGATGGCAATATCTTGGGTCGCCTCAGCAAAATCAGCCAACACCTTAGCGCCGATTTCTTTATGGGTAATCATACGCCCCTTAAATCGGATAGAAACTTTGACCTTATTTCCTTTTTCAAGGAACTTACGACCATTACGGAGTTTGGTTTCAAAGTCACCTTTGTCGATAACTGGACTGAGGCGTACTTCTTTAACCGTCACAACGCTCTGTTTCTTGCGTTGCTCCTTTTGTTTCTTCTGATACTCAAACTTGAACTTACCGTAGTCCATAATTTTTGCAACAGGCGGTGTGGCTTGTGGCTGAATGAGAACCAAATCGACATTTGCCTGATCAGCAAGAGCCTGCGCTTCTGACAGGGGCTTAATGCCTAACTGATCACCTTCAAGACCAACGAGACGAACTTCGCGAACGCGAATCTCGTCATTAATGAACAAATCCTTCTTAGCTATGTTCTTCACCTCTTCATATTTTTAGAGAAAAACAAGAGCGGACTTGATAAATCAAGCCCGCACACATAATCTTCCTGATGGAATCTTGACATGTCAGGGCCAGACAACCTAAGTCGCAAGGCGAGAAGTTCTCACTTCTGCTTTTCTCATTGTTACTATTATACGTTATCTATTAGTCCTTGTCAAGGATTTCAGCTACTTTTTTTGAGATAAATGCGACGACACCCTCAATAGATACCCCAGTCGTATCAAAATGAATCGCATCGTCAGCTGGTTTGAGCGGCGAAACTGCTCTCGTACTGTCCTTATAGTCCCGCTCAGCAATTTCCTGCTTGAGCTGGTTAAGGTCTGCTGGAATACCTTTTTCGATATTTTCCTTATAGCGGCGCTCAGCTCTTTCCTCAACGGACGCAACCAAGAAAATCTTGAGTTCCGCATCAGGCAAGACCACTGTACCAATATCACGACCATCCATGATGATTCCTCCATCACGGGCTATCCGCTGTTGCTCCGCAACCAGTTTTTCTCGCACTTCCGCCAATGCGGAAACCCAAGAGACATTGGCCGTCACGTCGTTTTGACGAATGGCTAAGGTGATGTCCTCATCCCCAGCAAAGACGGTCTGCGTGCCATCTTCTGCTAGTCCAAAGCCAATTGGATACTGATCGATCAAAGCCAAAATATCAGATACCTGATGCCCTTTCAGTCCTGCCCGCAAGGCTAGGTAAGTCGCTGTGCGGTACATAGCACCTGTGTCCAAGTAGGTGTAACCAAGTTCTTTTGCTAAAATCTTTACAACGGTACTCTTACCACTTGAAGCAGGTCCATCGATGGCAATTCTAATCTTTCTCATACCTGTCTTTCTAATTGACGATAACCACGTCACCTGGATTTGCCCACCAAGTGCCACCAGGTCCTACCATCTTGTCTGGGTTGAGCTCGTAGAGACGCTCGAGAGAAATTCCTGCTCGTGCTGCAATCTGACCAGCACCTTCGCCAGACATAACTGTTAGGGTCTCGCCAGTAGCTGACGGTGATGTCGATGAAGCTGTACTTGATTCAGTCGTTTCTCTTTCTTCAGTTTGACTTGGTGCCTCAGTGCTTGATGACACTAAACTGCTCGATTTGCTCGGATCATAAAAAGCTTGTTCTGCTTGTTCTTGATTGCTACCGCCGTTTGATGTCCATAAAATAAAGGCCAGTATACAAACCACGATAAGCAAGAAAGCTGCCAATAAAATCGTCAGAAAGTAACTACTGAACCATTCAATTGACTTGTTTTTTTGACCTGATTTATCATCAGCCAAGAAGGCTTTGGTATCCCATAATTTTTTCATCAGTTTTCCTCTTGTGTATTCTAAGTTTTCGTATTACAATAGTGCTATGAAAGTATCTTTGATTCCTGAAAAATGCATCGCCTGTGGTCTTTGCCAAACCTATTCTGCTGTTTTTGATTACCATGACGATGGTATTGTAAAGTTTGCCGACAGTGACGACCTTGTTAAGGTTCTCCCAGAAAGTCCCAATACCCTACTAGCTGTTAAATCCTGCCCGACCAAGGCGTTAGTCCTTGACTGAAGGTTTTTTATCTTTGCGATAAGCCCAGAAATAGTCATGACGGGTCAAATTATCGTGTAATTCCACTTCGCCGTTGAAGGCTGGGTGAATCGCCAAGGCATCTAAAAAATATTTTTTTGGCCATTTTCGCATGAAAACGGTCTTTTTTTGATGATCAGTGAGGCGTAAAGACACACGATACTTGCTAATTTCAACCTTTTCAATGGCTGAAATCGGTATTTTTTTCTTGGTAAATGGATTGAGGGATGTGATCCCAAGATAACCATCCTCTCCGATAGTAAAATACCGATGAAAGCCAAAAATCGTTAGGATAACCGTTAACCAAAAACCACCAAAAATCAGATGCGTCGCTCTGCTATGTTCATAAATCAAAGAGAGAGCGAAAAAGGTTGGCAACCAGGCCAGCGACCAATAGATGATGGCTAAGGATAACTCTGGCTGCCAGTGGTAACGCACTTTGCCAAAAATTTTAATCATGCGTTAATCCTGTGAGAGACGATACCGATAATGGTATCAACAGCCTTCTCCATGGTTTGCAAACTAACATACTCAAATCGTCCATGCATGTTCTCACCACCAGCAAAGAGGTTCGGTGTCGGAATACCCATGAAGGAAATTTTAGAACCGTCTGTTCCACCACGAATTGGTTCAATGATAGGAGTGATATCCAGCTTTTCCATGGCTTTTTTAGCCAGTTCAATCGGCGTCATATCTCTGACAATAATCCGCTTCATGTTATAATATTGGTCTTCGATCTCAAGACCCACGCGATCCATACCAAAGAAAACGTTCATATGGTCAGCAATGCGGTCTAAAAGCATCTTGCGACCGTCAAAATCATCGTCATCAAAATCTCGGATAATATAGGTGGCTTTGGCTTCTTCGACATTTCCTGACAAGTCCATCAAATGGATAAAGCCCTCGCGCCCTTCCGTATGCTCGGCACGGTCTTTTTCAGGCAACTGATTGTGAAAATCAATCGCTAGTTGAAGAGCGCTAATCATCTGATCTTTAGCTGTGCCAGGATGAACGTTACGACCAAAGAAAGTCAACTCCGCTACAGCTGCGTTAAAGGTCTCATATTGTAATTCGCCAAGAGGCCCGCCATCAACTGTATAAGCAAAATCCACATTAAAGTCAGCCGCATCGAACTTATCTGCACCAACACCGATTTCTTCGTCTGGACCAAATCCCACTCGAATCTCACCGTGTTTAATCTCAGGATGAGCAATGAGGTATTCCATAGCTGTCATGATTTCAGCGATTCCTGCCTTATCATCAGCTCCCAGCAAGGTTGTACCATCAGTAGTAATCAGCGTTTGACCCTGATACTTATTCAAGTTTGAAAAATCATCTGGAGATAGCACATAACCTGATGTTCCCAGCTCAATATGACCGCCATCATAATCTTCAATGATTTGTGGTTTTACCCCTTCGGCATTGAAATCAGCAGTGTCCATGTGTGAGATGAAGCCAATCTTATAAAGGAAGCTTGGATCGTTGGCTGGCAAAGTTCCAATTAAAAAGCCGTTTTCTTCAATATAATGGACATCCGTCAGACCAATGCGCTCCATCTCAGGTTTTAAAATATTTAAGGCAAAGTCAACCTGATTTTGACTTGATGGTGTCGTCTGGCTGGCAGGATTGCTACGCGTGTTTTCTTTGACATAAACTAAGAAACGATTCAACAAATTCGGATAAGTCATCGTGTTACCTCTTCTTTTTCTTCTTTCCTACAATTATAGCAAAAAATAGGAAAAATTTCCCAATTTTAACCGATATATGATCATTTTACAGCTTTAACCGATATATAATCATTTTACAGCAACAATTGTTTTTTGTCTCTTATCTGTAATATAAAAGAAATTTTTGTAATCTTTTTATCACAAAAAGTCATCTTTTTTATGTTATGATAGAAGCACATAGAAGAATGATAGAAAGGAGGCAAGTATGGCTAGTCCCTTAAGACAACTCGATGACAGTCGCTTAAATGACGACATCATCCAAGAAACCCCAAAATTCCAAACATTTGATGAACTTAATCTTAACACCAGTGATATTGATTTTGAAGAACTAGCATTTTTTGCTCAACTGTCAGTTTTTTGCATCTTAACGGTTATGCTGTCCTTCCTTTTCTTAGCGATTAAGCTCTCAGCCTTCTTTGCTTTACCGCTTGCTATTGCGAGCAGTTTATTGACCGTTTATAGCGTCAAAGAACTTCTTGTTAATCATTATAACAAATAACTCACTCCTAATGTGCTAGGAGTGAGTTATTTGTTACAAGTCTTCGTCAGTATAGGTGATGATGATATCCTCAGCATCTGATGAAGGGATTTCGGCATCTGATGGCTCGCCAAACTCTTCTTTGACCAATTCTTTCACATAAGCCACTTGTTCGCTAACAAAAGCCTTGGCTTGTTCTTGGTAATAGTTTGGTTGTTCACGATAGGCGGATAAGCCTTTTTTTATTTTCATGACTAGCTGTTGACCCTTTTCGGTTGACAGATAATGACCGGCTGCGGCACCAAGAACCAGACCTAAACCGATTTTACGAGATAATTTACCCATTATTTTTTCCTCCCTTTAAATAATTTGCTAGCTACAACTGCTGCTGAGCCAACCTTACCAAATGTGCTTGCACTGCTGTTGCTAGCTTTGCTAGTTAATTTACGTGCCTGCTGATTTAAATCTGACACACTGACTGATAAATCTGCTAAAGTTGTAAAGACTGGGTCGATGGTATTGATTTTCCCATTAACATCTTCAACTAAAACATTCGTCTTTGCTAGTAAAGCATTGGTATGGTGAAGGGTGGTGTCAACGTCACTGGTCAAGAGCTTGACCGTTTGGCGAACTTCACCGACAGTTTCATTGACATTTTTTAACAGTATCACGAGATAGACAACCAATGCAGCAAAAGCAATGGCAATAATAAGTAACGAGATTCCAACTAAGTCCATAAGATACTCCTTTATTCTTGATAATAAGGTGGGTTAAGTTTATAACGACGATAAACAACAAGTGCAAAGCCTGCGATGACTAGGAGGGCCGATAGCCATTGAGACACACGTAAACCTGCGAACATTAAACTATCTGTTCGTAATCCTTCGATGACAAAGCGTCCTATTCCGTACCAAATCAGGTAGAAGAAGGTAGGTTCACCCTGTCTAAGTAGATGGGGGCGACGTCGCAAAATAAGGATAAGGATAAATCCAACTAGATTCCACAGGCTTTCATAAAGAAAGGTCGGCTGACGATAACTACCATCAATATACATTTGCTTCTGGATAAATTCAGGCAGATAAGCCAACGAATCAACCGCACTGCCGTAAGCTTCTTGGTTGATAAAATTGCCCCAACGCCCTATAGACTGAGCAAGCATCACACCTGGAGCTGCAATGTCTAAAAAATCAAGCGGTTCGATTAAATGGTAGTAGGAGTAAACAAAGAGGGCAATCGCACCAGTAATCAGTCCCCCATAAATGGCAAGTCCACCTTCCCAAATAGCGAAAATTTTGACAGGGTTAGCTGCGTAATCCTGCCATTGAAAAATGACATAGTACAGCCGAGCCCCAAGGATGGCCAGCGGAAAAGCTATTAAAATAAAGTCAATCACATCGTCTGGCTTTATTTTTTTGCGTGGTGCTTCTTTTTTGGCAAGGTAAACAGCAAGAAACAGACCTGTCACGATGCAAATCGCATACCAATGGATGCTAATCGGGCCTAATTGAACAGCAACGGGATCAATCATGCGTTCACCCCATTTCTAGCAATCAGGTCTGTCAGGCGTTCCTCAAAGGTATTTGTCGCATCAAAGCCCATCTGCTTTGCACGATAGTTCATCGCTGCTGCCTCAACCACCACCGAAACGTTGCGTCCTGTTTTAACAGGGATACGCACGCGTGGAATCTTCACACCAGCAAGCTCAATGTCTTCATTGCCATTGCCTAAACGATCGAAGACTATTTCAGAAGACTGTTCTAAATACACAGCTAATTGAACTTGTGAAGAATCCTTAACCGCACTAGCACCATAAAGGCTCATAATATCAATAATACCAACGCCTCTAATCTCTAGCATGTGGCGAAGGATTTCCGCAGGTTCTCCCCACAAGGTCTCCTCATCTTTGGCATAGACATCCACACGATCGTCAGCTATTAAACGGTGTCCTCGCTTAATCAATTCAAGCCCGGTCTCGCTCTTACCGATACCGCTATCGCCTTGAATCAAAACACCCATGCCGTAGATATCCATCAGCACACCGTGAACACTAATCCGCTCTGCAAGGCACGTGTCCAAATACCATGACATAACGGCTGACAAGCGACTGGTCGGCATTCTGCCTTGCAAAATAGCTACGCCTTCTTCTTCAGCAGCTTGTAGCATTTCCTTTGGAATTTCCAAATCACGCGCCACGACAAGGGCTGGCGTTTCTTGTTGAAACATCTGGCACAAAACGGCATAACGGTTTTGGATGGTCATGGTCATCATGTATGACCATTCTTTCATACCGATGAGTTGCACGCGCTCAGAGGTATAGTAATCGAAATAACCTGTCATCTCAAGACCCGGTCGCGAAATATCCGCTGTCGTAATGGTTTTTTCCAATAACTCTGGCGTTCCATAAATGACCTTTAGCTTGAGCTTATCGGCTAACATTTTTACTGTTACTGTCATTTTTTCTCCTTTTCTATCATTTTACCACAAATTCACAAAACATGCATGATTTTACGGTAAAACAAAAAAGCAGGAAAGACTGCTCACCTAGTAAGTTGACAGCCTTTCCTGCTCTGAACTGTTAAGTTGATAATCGACTCAATTTGTTGCTTTCTTTGTGTTCAAACGACCTGACCCCAACTTAGGAATGACGGTGTTTTTTTATCTCATGGATAATCAGCCCTAGCACCACTACAATCATCACAATAATCACGAGAGCGATGACTTTCAAATATGCCGCCCACTCGTCAGCTTCTTTTTTGATAGGAGGTTCTGAGCTCGAGCTATTTTCTGTTGATAAAGAGATAACCTCCTCAATAGGTACGGCAATACTTTCTGTTAGACCAGCAATACCTGCTACAGTGGCCTGCTGATGGTCAATGACCAGAGTTGGTTGAGGTGATGCTTTTTTTAGGGTGACCACCAAGGGCTTCTGCACTTGATACGGTTTTCCCTCTATTTCTTGTCTTCCTGATGGCAGAACGGTTTTCTTTTCGTAGTCTTTGAAGCCGTGATTTAAGAGCGTATTAACAAAGTAATGTCTCACATGCTCCCCATCTGGATCCCCCCACTTGCTTGCCCCCATCACAACGACAATCAAACGTCGTTCACCTTGTTTAGCAGTGACAATTGCATTGTAACCCGCAGTTGGGCTGGAACCTGTTTTCAGGCCGTCAACTCCCTCAAAAGCCAGACTAGCTCCTGGTAAAGAATGATTGTAGGTTTTAAAGGTCTCTTGATAAGGCGTTCCTGATTTGACAGTCACCTCAGCACTATTGGTAAATGCCAATATGTCTGGGTGTTTGGTCAATAAAGCTCGCGCTAAAATCGCTAAATCTTTGACAGTTGTTAGATTATAGCGTACAGGGTCATATCCTTCTGGTGCATAATAACCCTTGAATGAGATAATATCTGCACCGGTGCCATTATAGAAGACCGTATTGGTCATTCCCAACTCCTGAGCAGTAGCGTTCATTCGCTCGATAAAGCTGGCATCTGTTCCATCATGAATTAAATGCGCTAACATCAGGGTTGCAACATTTGACGATGGTACAACCGTCATGGTCAGCAACTCCCGAACCGTATAAGTTACTCCCGCAACTATTTTATTATTTGATAACTCAAAAATTTTTGAAATCGCTTGGTCCGTTTCAGTCGCTACAACCTCAGTATCCAAAGAAATTTGACCTGATTTTATCGCTTCCATTGTGAGGTAAATGACCATAGTTTTGGTCGTACTCGCAGGATCGCTTTGCAAATCAATGTCATGACCCCAGATAATCTGACCCGTATCCGCTTCAATAACAATCGCTCCCTTGGGTGCAATAGCAGATGTTGCCGGATAACCTAAATCTTGTGCCATTTTTACCAAGTCGTCGTTGGCAGAAACAGTCATCGTCATTAGTAAAGGAAACACCCACAAACTAAGCCATTTCAAGTATTTCAATTTCACTTCTCCTTACCCGCATAAGAATTTTTAGTTATTATACCATAATATCTCTTTTTTTCCAACTTAAATCAGAAAAAGCAGATGTCACATAACGTATGGTGACAGCTGCTTTTTAAAACTTCCCCAAATTTTTCCTCACCTGTTTGCTCTTAGAACGACGGATACCGCTAGCTCACTTCATGACTAACCGTGCATTCGTCCCAGTGGTCGTCATGCTTATGGTGCAAGTGACCATCGTGGACATAGTCAATATAATCGTCGTGAACAACCGCTTCATGACTACAGCCCTCGCCATGTTCGTGGTCATGGTCAGCATGCACAGTGTGTTCTATCATCGCAACAACTGTTACTTCGTCTCTTGGGGGGCTCCGTAATTGTTATTTGTCATGCACTACAACTATATCGCTCTGAGAGACTTTTTCATACTCTCAAGTGGCTAATTTCATTTTAGAATTTTCAATGAAATAATTAGCTAAAAACTAAAAATTCTGTCTTTTTTAATTGACAGAATACTTTTTATTTAGTAAACTTTTCTTAAGCAAGATTGTCATCTCTCCAATTTATGCTATTTTAGAAATATGAAAAATAATTTTTTGTCAAAATTTTCAGACGATATTAAAGAGCTATCGATAAACTGTGGAGTAACAATATTTATTAGTAAAGATGGTGCTTTTGTAGTCATTACGCAAACCGATCCCTTACAAGACAATTTACAAGATTTTAATCTTCTGGCTTTTAGTTAAATAAGACACTATTATGAAGAATTGGAAAGATGATATACTTGCTATAGTTAGCAATAGTTTAACCTGGATTGAGGATTCTCTAGATAAATTTTCAAAATCAAAAAAGTCAAGAGCCGAATTTTGTCAGATGTGTCTCTTCCAAAAAAAGATTTCTATTGATGACCATTTACAGAAGTTATTGACCTTTTACGACCCCCTTGATAGTCAAGGTAGGGAACCGCTTTATTATCGACGACTTGAGTATTATGCTCTTTTAAAATTACAAGGGGACGACACCGTTGACAGTACTATTCAATTTCTCTTTAAAAACGGTCTCTTTTATAAACTCAGCTTCGAGTCTGTCCCTTTTGACATTTTAGCAAGCAGGTGAAAAGGCACCCCTTTTCTGTACAATTTTTATAAAGTGTTTTTGTTAAGCGATAACTCGCTTAACCATAGGTGTTTGGTAATCGAGACTACCGTGAATGCGATGATGGTTCCACCAGTGGA
>NZ_JBGTZB010000007.1:0-69203 GCF_041807825.1 Streptococcus sp. E24BD
GCATCCAAGTTTGACAGAGGCTCATCCATCAAGAATACTTTGGCATCACGGACAATCGCACGGCCCATCGCCACACGTTGGCGTTGACCACCAGAGAGGTCAGCTGGTTTACGTTGGAGGAAGTCGGTAAGAGCTAGAATCTCAGCTGCTTCACGCACTCGACGGTCGATATCAGCCTTGTCGTACTTGCGCAACTTGAGCCCGAAAGCCATGTTGTCATAGACCGTCATGTGTGGGTAAAGCGCATAGTTCTGGAAAACCATGGCGATATCGCGGTCTTTTGGCTCGATGTCATTCATCAACTCATCATCAATGTAGAACTCACCCTCAGTGATGTCCTCAAGTCCTGCAATCATGCGAAGAGTGGTCGACTTACCACAACCTGATGGTCCAACAAAGACGATGAACTCCTTGTCCTTGATGTCCAAATCAAAGTCCTCAACAGAGTAGAAGTCACTGTTTGGGTANTAGAAACCTTCCTTTTTCTTATTTTAGTGCGGCGATAAAGCGCTCAGCAATTTCTTTTGGTCGAGTAATGGCACCGCCAACAACGATACCAGCAACACCTAGGTCTTTGACGGCTTTTGCTTCGTGAGGATAATGAATTTTACCTTCTGCGATAACATCTACCCCAGCTTCTGTCAACTGTTTCATCAACTCCAAATCCGGACCTGACTCTTGACGACTATAAGAGGTGTAGCCAGATAAGGTTGTCCCAACAAAGTCAACACCAGCTTCATATGCCGCCATACCTTCATCATAGGTTGAAATATCTGCCATCAACAGTTGACTTGGATATTTAGCCTTAATCTGACCAATAAATTCGCTAATTGTCAGCCCATCATAACGCTCACGTTTTGTGCAATCAAGGGCGATGACGGCAATACCTAGTTCGGCTAGCTCATCTACTTCTTTCATGGTTGCCGTGATAAAAGGTTCCTGTGGCGGATAGTCTCGCTTAATAATGCCAATAATCGGCAAGTCCGTTACCGCTTGAATTTCTTTGATATCACGGACGCTGTTAGCACGAATCCCAACAGCACCAGCTTGCTCAGCAGCCTTAGCGAGAAGCGGTATCACACCACCTGTTTCACTGTATAACGGCTCATGCGGTAAGGCTTGACAAGAAACGATGAGACCATCTTTGACTTGACCTAAAAATGCTTCTTTGGTCATTTGGCCCATAGACCTTGCCTCCTTTTCTAATCTATAACAACTTACGTTTACAAGTTTTATTATACATTATTCCCATTTTTTTGCAAGCGTTTTTTTTGTTTCGGTTTCATTTTCACGCTTCTGTATCTGCTTTCATAACCTTAAAACTACTTTCAGCACTCTGAAAATAGAATCAGTCTTCAAATAAAATAGGCTTTACTGTAGAGGACAGCATTAAACTCAATCCGATGATTACGATTAAAATCTCACAAAATAAAAAGTAATGAGGACAAAAAACGCCCGATGTTCGGACGTTTCTTGGTTAGGATAGGCTTCTCTGAATAGGAGCAACAGATTAGCTTTTAACCATTTGATTAACCTTATCTGCGTGAGACTCTAGGTCTTTTTAAGCTAGTGGTTGCTAGCCCAAGAGCCGCGAGAAATGAAATAGTTCCCGTAACTGCAAGCCTTGAATCTTCTTCGCCAGTATTTGGTAACATGGTAGCTGGCTTGGCGACATTCATCATCTGACTTAATGGTGCGCTGGCGGATGACCTCATAACAGCTGTGATATTTTCAGAAATATTCACTAAGCACTCAGGTTCTAGATCGTTTGCCAATAAAGTTGTTGCGGTAACCTGCTGTTGAGGAGGAACAGTCGCTATTGGTTTGTAGACAATCCCATATTCACTGAAGTGATTAGCGGTGAAGACGACATAGCGCTGACCGTTTTGTTCGATTTCAGTAAATGGCAAGACCTCACGCTCATTGCTATTGGGCAAATAAACAACATGTGCAACAGATTTCTCGGCATCAATTGGAAGAGAGACCGTTGCTGGAAACTTCGGCTTGAGGATGTGACCATCTTTATCAAGCGTTTCGATATAGGCATCAACCTGTTCTTGCTCGGTAATCAGTTTGTTATAGTCAATCCGCTGCATCACACGGTCGAGATTGAGCACAGTGGTTAATGTGTAGTTCGTCAAGTCCTCTGGAACAGTTGACAATATGCTTCTAATGGCGCTGTAATCGGCAGCCTTGTAGGTTAATCGCTCCAGATAGCTTGTTAAATTGCTCTGCCAATCGTTAACAATCTCCTGCTCATGACGTTCCCGGTTGGGACTGATTGCCGCAAGCAATGCTTGAAGTGGCTGAGCGACTTCTTCTTTATATAAAGATAGGTTAGAAGGAACTCGCTCGAGGACCTTGTTCAGCTCTGCATAATCTGCCAATAGATAGTCCTCAGCTTTCAAGTGCCCCATAAGATTAAATTCAGCAAGAGCTGGACCAGCTGCATAAAAGGTACCTTTTCCAGTGATACCGTAGTAATCTATCTTAGCACTGCGAATCGCTCGTTTAACGGGAATCACAAAATCTTTTTCAGCAAGTGTCCCTGTGTGATTGCGGTAGCGGTCATAGACCACTGTTTCTCGTCCATCAAGTTCGGTGACTTTCACCACAAACTTAAAGGGACGACCAGCAGATTCAAACACCACATCAATCGTATCAACTAGGGCTGTTTCAGCTACTGGTACAGTAACTGTAGCTGGGTAAGCTCTTGTTCCCCAGTCCATTGTTTTCCAGAGATTGTCCTCATTACCATCGGTAATGTTGGTCAGCGGGAAACCATTGTCTGTATTTCCTTTATTGGTTGTTGGCGTTACCCCTTTGACAAGATTTACCCTTTCTTCACCAAGGGCATGACCGATAATCTCGATATCATTGAGACGTATAGGAGACGTCGTCTCCCGTGACGTCATTTTTAATCTAAACTTGCTGGCAATAGCTGTCGTCGTAAAGCTCTCGTTAGCATCCAGTTGGCGATTGTAGCGACGTTCCACTAATGTCCAATCGTTGAGGAAGGGATTGAACACTTCGACATCAATATCATATGGGAAGGTTGTGGCTAACTGCGGGAAGGCCAAGTTAATGCTATCCAGACGATAAGTGCCGTCTAAATCAACCTCTAACTGATGACGCCCGCCGCCTTTTGGTTGCCAAGTAAAGTCCGTTAAGCCATCGCTGAGCAGGCTTATTTTGCCTTCCGCTGTTTCAGAAGCTGTGACAAAGGTTTTACCCAGCACCAGATTACTTTTAGGAATAAGTTGTTCCCCTTGCCGTTTAATGGTTCTGTAAGAATGCTGGTTGAGCACTGTACGAGCTAAGCTACCGAGGCTTGTTGTATCTGGTTGAGTGACCAGATCGGCGGTGTCAGATTTGAGAGCTGTCCACCGTGATTCCCAACGGTACCAGTTGCTCTCAGCTTTGACATCCTCAGGTCGTTTGCTGGTGCCAGCTAACTCAGCTTGACGGTTGCGAATCCAGATTTCCCAACGCTTTTTATAAAAGTCAGCCGTCAGTCCAGACCATTTCCGGTTAGAGTAATCTTTTAATGAACCAGAGCGCTCTGTCCCCCATGTGGTGACAATCGTTCTGGCATTGGCTTCAAACAGGTCGCTCGTCCAATCATCAGCATCAGGCAGCAGCTTATGAGCCATCAAAATCCAATTATCCAGCATGAATTTTTGCGTTGTTGCAGCCAGCTGGTCTGTCAAATCAATGGTTTTCAGAAATTCGCCAGCATAATGGTTGAATTTATTGAGGTTTCGTTCCTGTTTAGCCGCAATCATGCGGTCGTAGTATTCTTTAGCCCCATTGCTTAAAACTTGATTGGCTAATTCAGCGACATCATAGCGATAAGCGGCTGAATCTTTGAAGGTGTCGTAGCCTGATAGCATCAACTTCAGGGCTTGGTCGATCTTTTCACGGTCGTAGTAAATGCTACTATGTCCCCAAGTGGAAGCAGCTTTGAAGTTTTCCTTTGGTCGGGCATTGATAACGGACTCCGGTGCACCTTGATAATATTGTCCCTTATCGCGATAAGAGGTCTCTAACAAGAGTTTCCACGCTTCTTTAATCGGTGCATGGTCGCTGCCGATACGGCGCTCTGCGTATTTATCCAGCCATTGGTTGATGTCAATCGGCCCATCTGCCCAGTTAGTGTCAAATAATAACCCATAAACGACAGGATTGTTTTCCAATGCTTCAGCTGTCAGACCGATACCCACCATGTGCTTACGTTGCTTGAGCATTTTTAGGGGATCAACAGCAACTTTAGTGAGGTTCCCATCAGAGCCCATGCGTCCACCGAAGTTATGGAGAACGTTGTAAATCCAAGGCGTGCCATTATTCTCAAAAAGCCCATGCTCGTGCCGCATATCGGTCTGCAAGTCAAGAGCCAAAAGTTTAGACTTGTCCAAATCCAGCATTTGTGGCGCTTTTAGATTACCTTGCCACTGTTGCATAACCCAAATGGCTTGTGGGTCGTGTTCTAGCATTTTTTGCTGCACAGAGCGGTAAATCTGACGGACATCTAAGCCACCTGTATTGCCCCCTTCGTGGAATGGGTCAGTAGAATAATAATGTGATACTGAGCCGAAAACATTACGTTGCTTGGCATAGAAAACATCAGCTACCCGAGAGAAGAAATCCTCCTTACCTGCCTGGCGCTCCTCTTGCGTCAGATAGGTCTTGATAATTGATAGCCGAATAAAGCTCGGCCAGTGGTCTTTCGGTGTCAGGACAGCACCAGGATTTTTCTGAGCAAAGGTTTCAGGCACTTGACCAGCAAAGCCTTGAATAACAGGTTTGATGCCAAACGTCTGCATGCGGTCATGAATCCGACGCCCCAACTCCACCCTTTGGGCAAACCAGTTATCAGGCAGAGAACCTCCGATGCTATAAAGGTTTTGCATGTAGAACCAAGCATAGTAGGCAGGTCCTGGAATGTAATCCTTAATCTCTTGGTCACTGTAATTAAATTCCCTCAGGGTCTGGCGGAGAACTTCCTCTTGCCCAACGATGTCTAGCATGAGGTTAATACCATTCATAGCTGACCAGTCGAGAAGCTTCTCGTACTCATCCCAGTCCCAAAAGGCCATGGTGTAGGAGTAGGTCGTGTAGTTCAAGGCGTAACGGTGGTCAAAGTTAGCCTGCTTAATCACTGGACCTTCTACTGGTGTGACCTCGGAAAAAGCGGTGTTGGAGGCGAAAACAGGGTCATAATCAACCTTTGCATCAGGTAATAGTTAAAACCTGATGCAAAGGCGATCCCGTTATTGGCCTTGATGACAATACCGCCATCTTAGCGGTTATCAATTTCAAAAGTATCCTTATCATTGATGGCTTCTTTGAACTCAAAAGTGAACTTGTCCTGCCATTCTTGACCGATAACTCGCCCAACCAGCTCTCCCATTTGTTTGATGACCGTATCTTTGGCATAGGTCTTATCTTCTTCAAACCGATCCCATTTCTCTTTCCACTCGCTTTTTTCCCAATCAGTGACAGTGATCGGTTCTTTTGCTGGAATATGGTCAGAAACCTTGTGACCACGGATATCAAGCTCAGCTAAATTGGTGATAAAACGCTCAGAGTTATAAGCCATATTGACATGGATGTAAGCTGCACGCGTGTTTTCAAGGGCATAGGTCTCACCCTGAGCTGTCGCAGGAGTTTCGTCTACTTTAGCAGCGATGCGCTTGTAGTCGTTGCCATCTTCGGAGGCGTAAATGTAATAATTGCTGAATGAATTGTCAACTCTTGTTTTAACAGTAATCTTGGTCAGGTCGTATGTGCCGTCCAAGGTTAAATCCAAGACGCGATTATGGTCATACATGCCCTCATAGCTGTTTGGTTGACTGGGGACAGACTCTCAGACCGTGCTAGAGTTCCCGTCAAGAACTGCTTCAGGGCTGGTGTTATTACCAGATTTAGCGCTGATATTGGTGACGCCGACGGTAACTTCTGGACTGCTGGTTGGCTCAGCTGCTCGATCCATTACTATCGTCGGCTGACTGCTAGCATTGTCAGTCTGATTCGTCGGTTGAGCGGCTTCTTCTGCTTGCTCCGAAACCTTTGTAAGACTTGAAGCAGGTGTGTTCTCGATAGGCTGGACGACCTCCTTGACGACAGGTGCCATTTCTGATTTAAGCTCTTCTGTCTCTGCCGCAGCGACCTGCGTACTGGTTAGGAAACTTAATCCGATAATGGCAGAGCAAACACCGACGGAAAATTTCCTAATGCTATAGCGGTTCTGTTTGTCAGATAAAAATATGGCTAACTCCTTTTGGTTGCGTTTTCAATATATTTATAGTATAGCTCAACGACTACAGAAAATCAACACTTATTAAGTAAAATTTAGTAAAAAGATGTTAAATTTACCATTGTTAGTTCAGTGTGAGTTAGCTATAAGTGACCTGTGGTTCTAACTGTCATAGATGCTTGGTTGAGTAGCAAACTTTTTGATGAAAATATAAAAAAACTCCCAGAAACTGAGAGTTTAGATGTCTTAGCCATCTTATTTTCCAGCAGGTGCCATAGCATTTTGAATATTATATTTGCGTTTGAGGTAATAGCGTGCGCCAAAACCGATAGCAGCAAGAACGAGCAAAACAGGCAGAGGAAGGGTAATGTTGATGCTATCTGGCAATAGTGCTGTCGCCGAGCTGATGGTAATCCAAAGTGCCATCGAGGTAACTAAAATCAACAGACTCTTGAACATCGGCGGACGTTGGCTACGGTCGAGCCCCATGTAACGGTAGATGAAGTGGTAGTTGAGGTACATCGCAACCCCACCCAGCATCGCAAGAACCAGCAGAGACACTAGTTTGGTCGGCAGAGCTTCCTTGCTAAACAGCGTAGTCGCCGCATTCAGAAGAGCGATAACGGCAATCAAAAGTAAGGTCATGTCAAGCCACATGAGATAAGGATTGGTATTTTTTTCAGCGATGGCTGACTGGCTTATTTCCGGCTGACTAAAGCCAACTGCCCAAACCGTCGGAGCCCCCAGCAGATGACGAGCGGTCTCGCCTGTCTGTTGCGCCTCAATAATCGTTGGCAAAATGTCTTCCAGAATCGCTTTAATCTCATCGTCTGACTTACCATCTTTAATCAATTGCTTAGTAGCGATGTGGATAAATTCCTGATTTTTCTTAGTGAGTTGTTCGAGTTGTGACATGATTGTCCTTTCTAGTTTGGGATAAGTTAGGGAGTGGTCAATGGCAGAGCTGAGCTATTCTGATTTATAGAGCTACTGTTAGAAGCCTTGGCACAGAACATGTTTTTTTAGAACCATTTATTTTTGATAAAGTAGACAACAACGCTGAGGCTAAAGCCAAGCGAAATCAAGACAACAATCGTGAAAGCTTGTGGATACTGACTAAAGGGCATACCAGCTTCGCCGACGTTCATGCCGTAAGCTGAGAAAATCACCGTAGGGATATCTAAGGCAATCGTCATCAGCGCTAAGGTTTTCATAATGGTGTTCTGATTGTTGGAGATAATGGCTGCAGACGTCTCTGTCAGAGCTGATAAGACCGTCCCATAGATATCCGCCATCTCCAAGGCCTGCTGGGTCTCAATCAGGGTATCCTCTAGCAAATCTTCGTCTTCGGGGTACTTTTTCAGGCTACTACTATGAGACGATAGCTTTTTAACCACGCGCTCATTGAGTTTCAGGGAAGCCTTCAGGTAAACGACAGACTTTTCCAGCTCCATCATATCGATGACTTGCTCATTTCGGGTGGCACGTTCCAGATGGGCACTAATTCGGTCTGTTTGGCGGTCAATGCTGCGCAACGCTGTCAGAAAGAGCTCAGCATTGCGATAAAGCAGTTGAAAGACGAAACGCGTTTTCATAAAGGTGTAAAAATTCTTCACTCGCTTTTTGAGGAAATTATCAAAGAGAGATAAGGGCTCAAGACAAGTGGTAATAATAGCCTCCTTTGTAACAATGATGCCCAAAGGAATGGTGGCATAGTAATTTTTGTGATTACGCTCTTCCTGGGTCGGAACGTCAACGATAATCAAGGTATAGTTATCCTCGATAGCAACACGTGACGTTTCTTCCACATCGAGCGGTGCACGTAAGTCAGTGATGTCGATATTAAATTGCTCGGCTAATTTGACAGACTCTTCTTGTGAGGGGTTGACTAAATTAATCCAAGAGCCCGGCTGGAAAGTTTCAATTTCGTCAAACTGTCCAACGGATGATAAGAATATCTGTTTCATGATAGCCCTCCTTGATTAATGGTCATACCTTTCTATTATACACTAATTATGAAACTTTTGGGACGAAGTTGTTCTAAAAAATTTGGTATAATGGAAAGATAATGAAGAAAGACTGATAACTAACTATGCAAGATAAACTCATCGTTCGTGGGGCGCGTGCCCACAATTTGAAAGATATCACGGTGGAGATTCCTCGTGACAAACTGGTCGTGGTGACTGGTCTCTCCGGGTCTGGCAAGTCCAGTCTGGCCTTTGATACCATCTATGCCGAAGGGCAACGCCGTTATGTGGAGAGCCTGTCCGCCTACGCCAGACAGTTTTTGGGCAACATGGAAAAGCCTGATGTGGATAGCATCGAGGGGCTCAGCCCTGCCATTTCCATCGACCAAAAAACCACCAGTAAGAACCCACGCTCAACCGTAGGGACAGCGACGGAAATCAACGATTACCTGCGCCTGCTCTACGCGCGGGTCGGCAAGCCCTACTGCGTCAATGGGCACGGTGAGATTGCGGCCAGTTCAGTAGAGCAAATCGTGGATAAGGTTCTAGAGCTGCCCGAACGGACACGGATGCAGATTCTAGCGCCTGTCGTTCGGCGCAAGAAAGGCCAGCACAAACCCTTATTTGAAAAGATTGCCAAGGATGGCTATGTACGGGTGCGGGTCAATGGCGAGGTTTACGATGTGACTGAAGTGCCTGAACTGTCCAAGAGCAAGCTCCATCACATCGAGGTTGTGGTCGACCGTCTGGTCAATAAGGACAGCATTCGGTCGAGACTCTTTGATTCGATCGAGGCGGCCTTGCGACTGGCAGATGGTTACGTCATCATCGACACCATGGACGGCAACGAATTGCTCTTTTCTGAGCACTATGCCTGCCCTGTCTGCGAATTTACCGTGCCTGAGCTGGAGCCGCGACTCTTCTCTTTCAACGCACCGTTTGGTTCTTGTCCGACCTGCGATGGTCTGGGCATACGGCTTGAGGTCGATTTGGACTTGGTTATTCCTGACCCTAGCCTGACCCTGCGTGAGGGGGCGCTTGCACCTTGGAACCCGATTTCTTCTACTTACTACCCTCAAATGCTGGAGCAGGCCATGGGTCAGTTGGGGGTTGATATGGACAAGCCTTGGGCTGACCTGTCTGACACTGATAAGGAGTTGGTGCTCTACGGCTCTGGGGAGCAGGAGTTCCATTTCCACTACGAAAACGAGTTTGGCGGTATTCGTGACATCGACCTACCTTTTGAGGGCGTTGCGGTCAACATCAACCGCCGCTACCACGAGAGCACCAGTGACTATACGCGAAATGTCATGCGTTCCTATATGAACGAGCTGACCTGTGCGACCTGCCACGGCTACCGCCTCAATAGCCAAGCTCTGTCTGTTCGGGTCGGTGGTGAACAGGGAATCCATCTAGGGCAGTTGTCCGACCTGTCCATCGAAAAGCACCTGGCGGTTCTCAACGAGCTGGAACTAGGCGACAACGATGCCATCATTGCTAGACCCATCATCAAGGAAATCCATAATCGCCTGACCTTCCTCAACAACGTCGGGCTCAACTACCTAACCCTGTCTCGCTCCGCAGGCACCCTATCAGGAGGCGAGAGTCAGCGAATTCGCCTAGCGACCCAAATAGGCTCCAACCTATCTGGCGTCCTCTATGTGCTGGATGAGCCTTCTATCGGTCTCCATCAGCGGGACAACGACCGCCTGATTGACAGCTTGAAAAAGATGCGTGACCTAGGCAATACCCTGATTGTCGTGGAACACGACGAGGATACCATGATGGCGGCAGACTGGCTCATTGATGTGGGACCTGGTGCTGGTCAGTTTGGTGGCAAAATTGTCGCCTCTGGCACACCCAAACAAGTCGCCAAGGATAAACAGTCCATCACAGGCGCCTACTTGTCTGGTAAGAAGAACATTCCTGTCCCAACTGAACGACGAGCAGGCAACGGTCGCTTTATCGAGGTCATTGGCGCTACTGAGAACAATCTCAAAAACGTCTCTGCCAAGTTCCCGCTGGGCAAATTCATCGCCGTGACTGGGGTCTCAGGCTCTGGCAAATCAACCCTGATCAACAGTATCCTCAAAAAAGCCATTGCTCAAAAACTTTACAAAAACAGTGACAAACCTGGCAAGCACAAAGCAATCACTGGTATCGAGTACATCGAGCGGTTGATTGACATCGACCAGAGCCCTATTGGGCGGACACCGCGGTCAAACCCTGCGACCTATACCGGGGTCTTCGATGATATTCGTGACCTCTTTTCCCAGATCAACGAAGCCAAAATCCGTGGCTACAAAAAAGGGCGTTTCTCCTTTAATGTCAAAGGGGGACGTTGTGAGGCCTGCTCAGGCGATGGGATTATCAAGATTGAGATGCATTTCCTGCCAGACGTTTATGTGCCCTGCGAGGTCTGCCACGGTCGCCGCTACAATAGTGAGACGCTAGAAGTCCGTTACAAGGACAAGAACATCGCTGAAATTCTTGACATGACGGTCAACGATGCCTTGGAGTTCTTTGCGGCTATTCCCAAAATCGCTCGGAAAATCCAAACCATCAAGGATGTCGGTCTGGGCTATGTCACTCTAGGACAGCCAGCCACTACCCTATCAGGCGGTGAAGCCCAGCGGATGAAACTAGCCAGCGAGCTCCACAAGCGCTCCACAGGCAAGTCCTTCTATATTTTGGACGAGCCGACCACAGGCCTCCACACCGACGACATCGCTCGCCTCCTCAATGTCTTGGAACGCTTCGTCGACGATGGCAATACAGTACTGGTTATCGAGCATAATCTAGATGTCATCAAAACCGCTGACCATATCATCGACCTCGGGCCAGAAGGGGGGGACGGCGGTGGGCAAATCATTGCCACTGGCACACCAGAAGCCGTTGCAGCGGTGGAAGCTAGCTACACAGGCCAGTATTTAAAGGCGAAGCTCTAGTGAAGCTCCTATTACTGGATTAGGTTAATTTGCCTCTCCGCTACAAGCCAGGTAACAGCGCATGGACCTACTATCTTGAAATCCCTTGACCAAGCAACCGACCTTTGGCTGGGGCAAGGTTAAGGTCTATGGTTTGCTAGACGGCATCGAGCTACCCGAACGCTTCTTAGCTCCAAGAAAAGAGAATTTCCCTATCATCTCCATCAACAAGACCTTGCGTGAGGCGCTTCAAAAGACAGATGGTGATATGATTACCGTTACACTTTAGTATGATGGAAGATTAGAAGTCTACACAATCTGTCAGTCATTAAGTGAACTGATAACTACTGAAAAAATTGTGACAACAAAATCATAACCACTCGTCTAAAGAATGGTTATGGTTTTTATTATCTACTGAACATCCCCGTTCTCAATGTGGCAACGCGACACACTTCCAAATAATCAATCATCCTGCTGAAGACGTTTTATGTTATAATAGTCCCATGATAAGCTTACATGACAAGCTGGCTGTGCTCCCAGGCATCGGGCCTAAGTCAGCGGAAAAATTTGCCCAGCTGGGTCTAGTCACTATCGAGGATCTACTGGTTCACTACCCCTTTCGCTACGAGGATTTCAGCAGTCGTCAGGTCCTGGACTTGCTCGACGGCGAAAAGGCTGTGGTAGCAGGCGAGGTCGCCACACCTGCTCATGTTCAGTATTATGGGTTTAAGAAAAATAGGCTGAGCTTCAAACTGCGTCAGGGTGAGGTGGTTGTTGGGGTCAGCTTTTTTAACCAGCCTTACTTGCAGGAAAAGATTCAGGTTGGGCAGCAGGTCGCTATCTTTGGGAAATGGGATACCGCTAAAGGGCACTTGACAGGCATGAAGGTACTGGCACAGTTAAATGAGGACCTGCAACCAGTCTATCACACGACCCAAGGCGTCACCCAAACTAATCTGGTCAAGGCCATCACAGCTGCCATTGATTTGGGGTATCTGACGCTCTTACAAGAAAACCTCCCCCAATACTTACTAGATAAATATCGCCTGCTCAGTCGACAAGAGGCCTGTTATGCCATGCATTTTCCAACTGATCTGGCCCATTATAAGCAGGCGTTACGACGGGTCAAGTTCGAGGAACTCCTCTATTTTCAGCTGGACTTGCAAGTTTTGAAGCATGAGAACAAACAGGAAACCAGTGGCCTAGCCTTGACCTACGATAAAAAGCGGTTGGACAAACAGGTGGCAGCTCTGCCATTTGCCCTAACCCCAGCCCAAGAAAAGAGCTTAACAGAAATTTTGGCGGATATGGCGTCAGGCAGGCACATGAACCGCCTCTTGCAGGGGGATGTGGGGAGCGGTAAGACCGTGGTGGCAGCGCTAGCCATGTATGCCGCGCTGACGGCCGGCTACCAGTCAGCGCTGATGGTGCCGACAGAGATTTTGGCGGAACAACATGTGGCAAGTCTGCGCCAGCTCTTGCCAGATGTCTCAATCGCTCTCTTGACCTCGGGAATGAAGGCTGCTGCTAAGCGTGCGACCCTAGCTGCCATTGCTGACGGAAGTGTCGATATGGTCGTTGGCACCCACGCTCTGATTCAAGAGGGCGTGACCTACCGCAAGCTGGGACTGGTCATTACCGACGAGCAGCATCGCTTTGGGGTTAAGCAACGGCGGATTTTTCGTGAAAAGGGGGATAATCCCGATGTCCTCATGATGACGGCAACGCCCATTCCAAGGACGTTAGCCATCACAGCCTTTGGGGACATGGATGTGTCCATCATCGACCAGTTGCCTGCTGGACGCAAACCCATCATCACCCGCTGGGTCAAACACAGCCAGTTGGAGCAGGTCTTGGGGTGGCTCAAGGGTGAGCTGTTAAAGGGGGCTCAGGCCTATGTGATTTCTCCTTTGATTGAGGAGAGTGAGAGCTTGGATTTGAAAAATGCCATCGTCCTGCACGAGGAACTATCTGCCTATTTTACGGATGTGACCGCGGTCGGGCTACTCCACGGTCGCCTGAAAAATGAAGAAAAAGATGCCATCATGCAGGACTTCAAATCTCAGAAGACATCGCTGTTAGTATCGACAACGGTCATCGAGGTTGGGGTCAATGTTCCTAATGCCACGGTCATGCTGATTATGGATGCGGACCGTTTCGGACTCAGCCAGCTTCATCAGCTCCGCGGTCGAGTTGGTCGTGGAAATAAACAATCTTATGCCATTTTAGTCGCTAATCCAAAGACTGATTTAGGCAAGGAACGCATGACCATTATGACCGAGACCACAGACGGCTTTGTTCTAGCAGAGACCGACCTCAAGATGCGAGGGTCTGGTGAGATTTTTGGCACCCGTCAATCAGGTCTTCCTGAGTTTAAGGTAGCTGATTTGGTCGAGGATTACCCCATCTTAGAAGAAGCCAGAAAGGTAGCCAGTCAGATAGTGTCTAACCCAGACTGGAAAACTCAACCAGAAAACGCTGTGCTCCTCCCTTATCTCAATAAAAAAGAACACTTTGACTGACGGAGGAAGACCTATCCTCTACCTCAGAAGAAGGCAGAGAAAAAATGATGACCTTGATTAACATCGGGTGATCATTTTTTTATTGACAAATGGTGCTGGTGCTTAAATGGTTAGTAGCTCTTTTTCTGCTTGATTGAGGAAAAATTGGTATGATGTTTTGTAAAATAAATCTTTTTCCACACAAAAAACATCTTATGTATTTTAAGAAAAATTGATAATTATAAATAAAAAACACAAAAAAACTTGACAAGTCATCAGATGAATGATAGAATGACCTTGTAAAAACGTTTCCACCATTTTATTTCAATAAAAGGAGGCTCGTCATGGGTCAACAAACTGTCGATAGAAGCGATAACGTCGCTTACAACCGTGCTAAGTTGTGGCAAATCATTCTTTTTGCTGCTAACAATACCTCAACTAACATCTATCTGGTTGCCTTTAGTTTTGTTACTTATTTCTCTACTGGGATTTTAGGTTTGGCTGCTATTTTTGTCAGCCAACTCATGGGTTATATCCGTATTTTTGATGGGATTATCGACCCATCAATTGGGGTCTTAATCGATAAGACCGATACCAAATTTGGGAAATACCGTCCGATTTTGATTTTGGGTAATCTTATCACAGCCTTGTCTTTTATCTTTCTCTTCAATATCGATCACTTTGGCAAAGCTTTGACCATGCCACTCTTTATTGTAGCCCTGATTATTCATAAAATCGGCTACTCCATGCAACAAACTATTACCAAGGCAGGTCAGACAGCTTTGACCAATGACCCTAAACAGCGCCCGATTTTCAACATCGCAGACGGTGTCATGTCAGCTATTCTCTTCTCCGGCAGCCAGATTGTTGTGTCTGGTTACTTGATGAAGAAGCATGGGGGCTTTACCGATTCTTTCTTCAATGAACTCATGTGGGGTGTCATCATCATTTCGGCTATCCTAGGAGCTCTGGCTGTTGTCGGTATCTGGGAGAAGGATAACAAGAAATACTTTGGCCTCGGAGAAGAGAAAACTCAAAAGACCGAAATGAAAGATTATATTAAGGTCATCAAGGGTAACAAGCCCCTGCAGGTACTCTCCATCTCTGCTGCTTTAATTAAATTTAGCGCTCAGCTTTTTGGAGATGCGGTAGTGACCGTGATGCTTTTTGGGATTCTCTTTGGTGATTATGCCTTATCTGGTGTGATTTCAGGCTTGATGGTCATTCCAAACGTTTTAGTTACAACCTTTGCCGCCAGCGTTGCCCGTAAAAAAGGTCTGCGTCGAGCTTACATCATGTGTTTACAAGTTGGGATTGCTGCCCTTGCGGGTGTGGCTGGTTTACTCTTTGTGGCTGAACCTGGTAGTTTAAACCTTACTAGCTGGGGTGGGTTTAGTTTAGCCTTTGTTGTTCTCTACGCGCTTGGACGTTACTTTGCCTCAGCGCCGTCAGGTTTGGTATTGACCATGGGCGCTGATATTTCTGACTATGAAACCTCCGTCTCTGGGCGTTATGTGTCAGGGATGATTGGGACCATCTTCTCTTTCACAGATTCTATTGCATCATCCTTTGCTCCGATGGTGGTGGGCTGGGTGCTAGCTGCGGTTGGTTTTGCCAAAGAATACCCAACTGCTGAAACAGCTTTAACCTCTGATTTGAAATTAGCGACCATTGCACTCTTTGCTATCATTCCGATAGCAGTCTTGCTGGTGTCCCTCTTCTTGATGAAATTTTACAAACTTGACAATGAAGAAATGGCACGTGTCCAAGAGAAAATCCACGCCATGAAAGCAGCTAAAGATAATGAACGGGTACAAGACATTGCTAAAAACGTCCCATTATCTGATATGGACTATGTCGACCTATCACAGTACCCAGTAGACGAACCTTAAGGTTTCCTTACTAAAGCGGATTGGTTGTTGCCCATCCGTTTTAGTGCAATAAAAAGCAACTAGAAAGGACAACTATGAATGTTATTGGTTTAGGTGAGGTATTGTGGCGGATTTCGCCACCTGAGCACCTCATGTTCTCACAGACAACCCAATTACAGAGCCAGTTTGGAGGGGCAGAGCTCAATGTTCTGGGAGGGCTAGCTTCCCTTGGTTATAAGACTGAGTTCATCACTGTTTTACCTGATAATAGTGTTGGTCAAGCCTGCCAAAAATTTATCCAGAAACACGGCATTGGTTGTCGGTATCTGCTACATCAAGAGGGTCGTCTAGGACTGTATTTTTACGAACGTGGTTTTGGTGTTAGAAGGAGCCGTATTACCTATGATCGTTCAGGTTCTGCGTTTTCGCAGTCTAATTTTGAGCAGTATGACTGGGAGACAATTTTCAAGGAAGTTGATTGGTTCCATGTCTCAGGCATTACAGCAGCACTTAGTCCAACTTGTTATGACCTAACCTTAAAAGCGATGAAAACGGCTAAAAACCTTGGGATAGGGATTAGTTTTGACCTTAATTACCGTGAGCAGTTGTGGCTTTCTTTTGAAGAAGCTAGACAAGGTCTGACGCCCCTTGTTGAGTTAGCTGATATTTGTATCGGCTTGGAGCCAATCAGTTTACCAGATCAAGCTGGTCACGATGTCAAAGACAATCTTGGCCTGACGCGTCCTTATCAGGATTTGGACCTTGTAGCTAGAGTTGCTAATCAGTTGGTAGAACGTTACCAACTCAAAGCACTCGCTTTTACACAGAGGGAATTAATCAATAATTGCTACCACCTAAAAGGTTTTCTTTACCAAAATGGTCAACTCTTACAAACCCCGCTTGAAGAGACTGTTGCAATCGATCGTGTCGGGACTGGCGATGCCTTCACGACAGGTATTATTTTTGGTCACCTAGATGGTCGCAAGGAACAGTATTTGCTTGACACAGCTATGGCTTGTTTCCTTTACAAACATAGCGTTGAAGGAGATATTAATCTCCTTGGTCGACAAGAACTTGAGGGACTGCTCAGCCATCCCCAACAAGAAATCATAAGATAGGAGAAAATTATATGTTATACCCACTCTTGACCCCAACCCGTAGACTATTTGACCTCAATGGGCTTTGGCACTTTAAGCAGGGGGCTTACGCGCCGTCTGCTCAATCGCGACTGGCGGATGAGGTGGTTAGCGAGCTTATGGTCGTACCGTCCTCTTTCAATGATGTCTTGGTCGACAAGGACAAACGGCTCTTTATCGGAGACAACTGGTATGAGCGCGAGATGGCGTTGCCACCTTTGGCTGACCATGAGGAAGTGGTCTTGCGCTTTGGATCGGTGACCCATCAGGCCAAGGTCTACCTCAATGGGCAACTGGTAGCTGAGCACAAAGGCGGTTTTACTCCTTTTGAAGTGGTGGTGGCTCCTCAGTTTTTGACCGCTTCTCCCCTCAAAATCACGGTTTGTGCCAATAATATTTTGGACTACACCACACTTCCTGTGGGCAACTACATCGAGAAAGCTCTGCCTGATGGTGGCATTAAACAGGTGGTTAAGGAAAACTTTGATTTCTTTAACTACGCAGGGATTCACCGACCTGTCAAGCTCTACACTCGACCAAAACAGCATATTGAGGATATTACTGTCAACTATGTTTTGTCAGAAGATTTATCAGAGGCTCGTATCCGTGTGGCAGTGGCCCAAAGCAGTCAGTTAGAAGCGCGTGTTAGCCTACTTGACGAGCAAGGACGGCTGGTGGCGCAGGGACAAGCTGACCAAAAGTTAACACTGTCTCCAGTGCAACTCTGGCAACCGCTTGATGCTTACCTCTACACCTGCCGTGTGGAACTACTGGATGGGGCAACCGTCGTCGATTGCTACGATGAGCCTTTTGGTCTCCGTAAGGTTGAGGTTAAGGATGCCCAGTTTCTCATCAATAACCACCCCTTTTATTTCAAGGGCTTTGGTAAACATGAGGATACCTATATCAACGGTCGGGGGCTCAATGAAGCTGCTAACCTGATGGACTTGAATTTGCTCAAATCCATCGGTGCCAATTCCTTCCGCACCTCTCATTACCCTTATTCTGAGGAGATGATGCGCTTGGCGGATCGTATGGGAATCGTGGTTATCGATGAAGTGCCTGCGGTTGGGCTCTTCCAGAATTTTACCGCAGCCTTGGATTTGTTAGGCGATAAGGAAACATCTGATAACACCTGGTCAGTCATGAAGACCAAGGAGGCGCATGAAGCGGTCATTCGTGAACTGGTCCAGCGGGATAAGAACCATGCCTGTGTGGTCATGTGGGTGGTTGCTAATGAGCCGTCCTCTCATGAAGCAGGGGCGCGTGAATACTTTGCACCGCTTATCCAGCTCTACCGTGACTTAGACCCTCAAAAACGCCCAGTAACTCTGGTCAATATCATGATGGCTCTGCCAGATAAGGATTTGGTCACGGATTTGCTGGACGTTATCTGCCTCAACCGCTACTATGGCTGGTACAAGGACCATGCTGAATTAGAAGATGCCAAGATAAACCTGAAAGAGGAGTTAGAGCACTGGCATCGCCTTTACCCAGACAAGCCAATCATGTTTACCGAGTACGGTGCAGATACCCTACCTGGCTACCACTCACTCTGGGATATTCCGTATACGGAGGAGTACCAGTGTGACTACTACGCTGCTAACCATGAGGTCTTTGACATCCTACCTTACTTTGTCGGAGAGCAGGTCTGGAACTTTGCTGATTTTGAGACCAATGTCAGTCTCATTCGCATCAAGGGCAACCACAAGGGTCTCTTTAGTCGTAACCGTGACCCTAAACAAGTGGTGCGCTTGTTTAAGGAACGTTGGGCGGCAATCCCTAATTTTGGCTATAAATCATAAAGCGTTAGGCACCTGCACGTTGATGTAGGTGTCTTTCACTATGTGCGGTCAAATGGAGAGGGCAACAAATCAGTAAATGATATAGCTTACTGTAAATTGGAGAGAAATTTTACTCGTATAAGTTGACAGAACGGGTGGGCTTGCTATAATAAAGAGAAGAGGAGGACACATGAAGAAAAGTCATCAACCCTTGGCAGACCAGGCAGCTCAACGGCTGGAAGCCTATATCAAAGAACAGCAATTTGAACCAGGCACACGCCTGCCCAATGAATACGATTTGGGCGCCTTGTTGCAGGTTGGTCGCAGTACCATTCGTGAGGCCGTTCGTCGGCTGGCTGCCCGCAATATTTTAGAAGTCAGACAGGGATCGGGTACCTATATCAGCAGCAAGAAAGGAGTGGCTGACGATCCGCTTGGATTTGCCTTTATCAAAGATACAGCTAAATTAACCCACGACTTATTTGAAATCCGTTTGCTCTTAGAGCCTCGTGTGGCTGCTAAGGCCGCGCTCAACGCGACGGAAGAGGATTGTCAGGAGCTGGAAGACTTGATTGCAGCCATTGAAGCCTCTTATGATAACCAAACGACCGACCATGTCCAGCTAGACGTGGCTTTACATCGTCGTCTGGCTAAAATGAGTGGCAATCTGGCCTTGGATAGTCTTTTACCGGTTATCCATCAGTCCATCACCCTGATTAACCATAATTTTGCTACAAAAGAGTTACAAGATGATAGCCGTCTGGCCCACCGAAAAATTCTTGAAGCGGTCAAGAGCAAGGACAGCATCCAAGCTCATGATGCTATGCTACGGCATATCCTAGCTGTCAGCGCTGGTTTTGAATAGCGAGTTTCTGAAACAAAACTTTTCTCAGTTCAAAAAACAGAGGTTCATACTTCTTAATGCAGAAAGCAATGGTAGCAAATCCGTTGCTTTTTTGAGATAGTCAGGGGAACTCTTGTCCCATCCCTTCTCTCGAATCATCATATGAATTTAACTTTTTTGCTCCTGTTTCAAATAAAAATAAGTTTTTTCCTTGACAAATCATCTGATGAATGATAGGATAAAATTAGGTAAACGTTTTTATAATCAGCTAATCGAAAGGAGTTAACATGCTAGAACGGCTAAAAACCAACTATGCTTTTGCAGTGATTCGCGGGAAATCATCAGATGATGCTTTGGAGATTTCTCGCCATGCCATCGCAGGAGGGATTAAAAATATCGAAATCACCTACACCACACCAGAGGCCAGTCAGGTCATTGCAACCCTGCTTGACGAGTATGCAGGTGACGAGACCGTGGTCATCGGGGCTGGGACGGTCATGACAGATGATCTGGCGCGTGAGACGTTGGTGGCAGGAGCAAAGTTTCTGGTCAGTCCACATTTTTCCGCCAGTATCCAGCGCCTTGCCCAGGAGGCTGGTAGGCTCTATTTCCCAGGTTGTGCGACAGCCACAGAGATTGTGGCAGCGATGGAGGTCGGTTGTGAGATCATCAAGCTATTCCCTGGCGGCAGTTTAGGGCCTGCTTTTATCAAGGATATTCACGGACCGCTACCACAGGTAGAGCTTATGCCATCGGGCGGGGTGTCAATTGACAATGTCGCCAGCTGGAAGGCAGCCGGTGCTTGTGCGGTTGGTGTTGGCTCTGCCTTGAGTGCCAAGGTGGAGACTGAGGGCTACGCCAGTGTGACAACTTTTGCCCAAGCCTTTATGGCAGCAGTGGAGGGATAAGATGACTTTTAATGATATGGACTTTATGTTGACGACGGCAAGCGCCAAACACCTGTACAGCTTTGCCAAGGACATGTCAATCTACGATTTCCATTGCCACCTGGATCCGCAGGCGATTTTTGAGGATAAGCCCTACCACAACATCGTTGACCTCTGGTTGGCTGGTGACCATTACAAGTGGCGTCTCATGCGGACAAATGGCATAGCGGAGGACTTGATCACTGGTGAAGCCCCAAAATCGGAGAAATTCCGAGCATGGATTGAAACCGTCAGCAGGGCTTTCGGGAACCCGCTCTACCATTGGAGCCATCTGGAGTTGAAAACCGTTTTTGGGATTGATGAGGTCATCAAGGCTGAGAACTGGAAGAGCCTATATGACCGACTGAACAACATCCTAGCAGGTGGCGTCATCAGCCCTCGGTCGCTCCTACGCTTAGCCAAAGTCAAGTTTGTTGGCACAACTGACCATCCCTTAGATGACCTCGTCTGGCATGAGAAAATTGCAGCAGATGAGACCATTGATATGGTGGTAGCGCCGACCTTCCGTCCAGATGAGGTTTTTGTGGCTCATGCCAATTTTGCCAACTTTATTGACCGTCTGGCGATCAAAACAGGCCGTACTATCACAGGTTTTGCAGATGTAGTCGCTGCAATGGAAGACCGAATCGCCTACTTTGTGGCGCATGGTTGTCAGGCGTCAGACATTAGCTTTGGGGCAGTGCAGTACCTGGCGACTGAACCAGAACAGTTGGACGAGATTTTGACCAAGGCGCTAGCTGGTCAACCCCTGACAGAAGAAGACAAGGCCTACTGGCAATCAGGCATCTATCTGGCACTCTGCAAACTCTATCACCAGTACGGTTTAGTGACCCAAGTTCATTTTGGAGCTGTTCGTAACAGCCATAGCCGTCTCTCTGGTCAGCTGGGACCTGATAGCGGATTTGATTCTATGGGTGACCAGATTGATCTGGCCGATCACCTCAACCGCTTCCTCGATGCCCTAGCTAGCAGCGACCAGCTACCTAAAATGGTCTGGTACACTCTTAATCCGAGTTACAATGTACTTTTGGCCAATACGCTGGCCAATTTCCAAGCGAATTCGGCTGGTCAGCGTAGTCAGTTACAGTTTGGAGCAGGTTGGTGGTTCAATGACACCAAGACTGGCATGATAGATCAGATGACCCATTATGCAGAGCAGGGTCTCTTGGCCAACTTTATTGGGATGTTAACTGATTCACGGAGCTTCATGTCCTTCCAGCGGCATGATTATTTCCGCCGTATCCTCTGCAGTTTTATCGGTGACTGGGTTGAGGCAGAAGAAATCCCAAATGATGATGACCTGCTCAAGCCTTTTATCGAAGGTATTTGCTACCATAACGCTCAGCTATTTTTCAACAATTAACCCCTAAGGAGACAAGTCATGAAAATGTCCTTTCGTTGGTACGGGAAAAAGGATCCCGTTACCCTAGAAGAAATTAAAGCAATCCCTGGGATGCAAGGAATTGTCACAGCTGTTTATGATGTGCCTGTTGGTCAAGCCTGGCCTCTGGAGAACATTCTAGAGTTGAAAAGACAGGTGGAGGCTGCTGGCCTTGAGATTACCGTGATTGAGTCCATCCCGGTCCATGAAGACATCAAACAGGGCAAGCCCAACCGTGATGAGTTGATTGAAAACTACAAGACCTCAATTAAAAACGTTGGATCAGCAGGGATTCCAGTGGTCTGCTACAACTTTATGCCCGTTTTTGACTGGACGCGATCAGACCTTCATCACCCACTACCAGACGGCACCACCTCGTTAGCCTTTCTCAAGGCTGACTTAGCAGGGGTTGACCCTGTGGCAGATGACCTTAACCTGCCAGGTTGGGACTCGTCCTATTCTAAGGAGGAGATGAAGGCCATCATTGAGAATTATCGTGAAAACATTAGTGAAGAAGACCTCTGGGAGAACTTGGAATACTTCATCAAGGCCATCATGCCAACGGCTGAGGCGGCTGGTGTCAAAATGGCCATTCATCCTGATGATCCTCCATATGGTATCTTTGGTTTGCCACGCATCATCACAGGTCTCAAGTCTGTGGAGCGTTTCCTCGACCTCTACGATTCGCCAAACAATGGCATCACCATGTGTGTCGGCTCTTACGCGTCTGACCCAGCTAACGATGTGCTAGCCATCCACGAATACGCCCTCAAGCGCAATCGGATTAACTTTATGCACACCCGTAACGTGACCGCAGGCGATTGGGGCTTCCAAGAGACCGCTCACCTGTCCTCGGCTGGTGACATTGACATGAACGCGGTCATCAAGCTCTTGGTTGATTACAACTGGCAAGGGGCGCTACGTCCTGACCATGGGCGTCGCATCTGGGGTGACCAGGCCAAGACCCCTGGTTACGGCCTCTACGATCGTGCCTTGGGAGCGGCTTATTTCAATGGTCTCTACGAGGCCAACATGCGAGCGGCTGGAAAAACCCCTGATTTTGGCATCAAGACCAAAACAGTCAGAGATAACTAGAAAGGAAAAAATTAATATGACAAAGGTGATTTCGTTTCAGGATAAGGTTGTGGTGATTACAGGTGCAGGGGGTGTGCTCTGCGGTTCGATGGCTAAGGCCTTTGCCGAGGCAGGAGCTAAGGTTGCTCTGCTGGACCTCAACCAAGAGGCTGCCCAAGTTTTTGAGGATGCTATTGTGGCTGATGGCGGTGTGGCCAAGGCGTACAAGGCCAATGTCCTTGAAAAAGACAGTTTAGAAGAGGTGCGTGAGGCAGTGTTGGCAGACCTTGGCCCTTGCGACATCCTCATCAACGGGGCCGGAGGTAATAATCCACGCGCCACAACCGATAATGAGTTTCATACTCTTGACCTGCCAGAGGGGACCAAGTCCTTCTTTGACCTTGACAAGGCTGGGATTGAATTTGTCTTCAACCTCAACTATCTGGGGACGCTTCTGCCGACGCAGGTTTTTGCCCCAGACATGGTCGGTCGACAAGGGGCAAATATTATTAACATCTCCAGTATGAATGCCTATACCCCTCTGACCAAAATCCCTGCCTACTCAGGGGCTAAATCAGCAATTTCAAACTTTACCCAGTGGCTGGCGGTTCATTTTTCTCAGGTGGGTATCCGTTGCAATGCTATCGCTCCAGGCTTCTTGGTAACCAACCAAAACCGCGGCTTGCTCTTCAACGAAGATGGCACGCCATCTGCCCGTGCAGAGAAAATCTTGCGCAACACACCTATGGGTCGCTTTGGTGAAGCTGAAGAGTTAATCGGTGGCATCTTCTTCCTGGCTGATGAGAACCTATCTAGCTTTGTCAACGGCGTTGTCTTGCCGATTGATGGTGGCTTCTCTGCCTATTCAGGTGTGTAATGGTTATAAGACTGGTATAAGATCACAGGTTAGCTGGAGTAGCCCCTACCCTTCTGTCAATCTAGCAGGGTGGGATTGACCAGCTAACCTTAATCCCTATAAGAAAGGATGACAGGCATGGTGCACTTACATTTACAAACAGACGGCTTACAACCCCTTCATGAGACCAATCCCCTCTTGGTTTCTTACAATATTGAGTTTGCTGAGGTGACGGGTGGGACCTTTTGGAAGGCTTATTCGCCAGAGGAAATCGCAGGGACTAAGGACTTCTATGTAGAACCGATAGGCGAAGGCATTACAGCCATGTACAAGGATTTGATGCAGTATTATGATCCGATTGACCTGTCCAATGAGAAGCTCCGCTATTTGGCCAAAGAACTGGGCGAAGCCTGGATTCGGGTGTCGGGAACTTGGGCGACCAAGACCTATTATGATTTTGATGGCAGAGCTGGTGGTCAAGTGCCTGATGGCTATCTCAACCTCCTGACTAAGGAGCAGTGGATCGGTGTCTTGGACTTTGTCAAGGCGGTTGGGGGACACCTCATGGTGTCTTTGGCCAACTGTCCTGGGCTGCATTCGGCGGAGGAGCCCTGGAATCCCGAGCAATCTAAGCAGCTCTTTGCCCTCAGTCAACGCTATGGAGTGCCGATTGAAGCGGTAGAATTTACTAATGAGCCGAACATGATGGAGGAGACGGGTTTTCCAAAAGGCTATACCGCAGCCCATTATCGTAGGGACCATGACCTTTTCTTTGCCTGGTTAGGTGAGCATTACCCAGACTGTCTCAGGGTGGGGCCAAGTACTACAGGTGGGGATAACATCGTCTTTGGTAAGCCTGATACGACAGGTACGGGTGGTGTTGAGCAACTGGTCGGTGAGGTGGCCAACTGTGAGGATCTCTTGGAAGGGACCAAAGAAGGCTTGGACGTCTTTTCTTACCACTACTACAATGGGGTGTCCGAACGTCTAGCGCCAGTCCTGCCAAGTGGTCATTGGTCAGCTGAGGAGGCTTTGTCAGAGGAGTATCTGGCGGTGTCTGGGAATTTCTGTCAGACCTACTTGCCGCTGCGAGACCGCTTTGTGCCTGGAGCGGAGATGTGGGTGACGGAGTCGGGGGATGCTGGCGGCGGTGGCAATACCTGGGCATCGACTTATCTGGATGTCCCACGGACCCTCAATGAATTGGGAACCTTTGCTAGTTTGACCAAGGGGGTTATTTTCCACAATACCTTGGCGGCTTCTGATTATGGTTTCTTAGAACGGGTGGTCTTTACCCCACGGCCAAATTACTTTGCTGTGCTCCTTTGGAACCGCCTGATGGGGCAGCAGGTCTTTGCCAGTGGTGAACCTATTCGAGAGGGGGCGCATGTCTTTGTCCATTCTCGTCAAGATGGCAAGGGAGGTTATGCTTATCTGGTCATCAACAATTCAGAGACGAGCGCAACACGGGTAACCCTGCCAACATCGGCGGACCTTTACCTGATCGCCCCTACTGAAGGCAAGCGTCGTTCGGCTGTCATGACCTTGAACGGTCAGAGCTTGCAGTTGACCAGTGCTGGCACTTTACCAGACCTCCCAGCTGTTAGACAGGCTGCTGGGGACTTGGACTTGCCTCCTGCCAGCTGTGCCTTTATTTTGCTGGATGCAGACTAGGCTAATCATGTGAACAAGGAGGATACTGTGACAACACGAGCAACCTATCTTTTCTGTGTGGATTCAGATGGCTGTGCCATGGATACTATGACTTACAAGCACGAGCTTTTCTTTGGTCCGCTGATCACGAAACATTTTCCGATTGCAGACCCAGATGCTTTTCAAACAGACTGGGAGAAACTCAATCTCTATTCCCGTACCCGTGGGGTCAACCGCTTTACGGGTCTGGTCATGTCCTTGCAAGCGGCTGGGGTGACAGGTATTGATCGCTTGGTGGATTGGGCTAAGACGACTGATTCGCTGTCCAACGCCTCCTTAGAGGCGGCAATTGCTGAGCAGGACAGCCAGGATTTGCAGGCAGCCCTGGATTGGTCTAATGATGTTAACACCCACATCAAAGCCTATGAGGGTGAGGCGTTAGCCTTTCCGAATGCCAGAGAAGGACTAAAAAAACTCAGTCAGTTAGGCGAGGTCTATGTGGTTAGCTCTGCCAATCGCGAAGCGGTCGAAAAAGAATGGAGCGACCAAGGGCTTCTGGAGTTTGTGACGGACCTCTACTGCCAAGACCGCGGCAAAAAAGAAGATGTCCTCGCTCAGCTCCTGACCAGGGTGGAGAAACCAGACCATTTGCTGATGATTGGAGACTCCCCAGGCGATTGTCAGGCGGCCGAGCAAAATGGTGTGGCTTTCTATCCGATTATCGTCGGGGATGAGGCCCAGTCTTGGTCAGACTTGTTAGAGCATGAAGCGGATAACGTTATCGCAGGTTGTTATGATGAAGCAAGCTATAAGAGCCGCTTCTGGGAGAATTTAGATTAAGGAGAATTTATGACACATCTTGTTGATTTAACCAAAACGCCTTACAACTTGGATAAGGCGGCCATTGCTTGGGTGGAAGAGACCATCGCTGGCATGACCTTAGATGAAAAAATCGGTCAACTCTTTGTCAATATGGGAGCCAGCCGTAGCGAGGACTACCTGACAGAAGTCTTGGATACTTATAAGATTGCTGCAGTTCGCTACAATAAGGGAACAGCCGCAGAAGTCTGGGAGCAAAATTACATTTTGCAAACCAAGTCTAAGATTCCGCTCCTCATCGCTGCCAATACAGAAGCTGGTGGTGATGGGGCCGTGACAGACGGGACAAAGGTCGGTGACGAAATCAAAATCGCAGCGACCAACGACCCTCGCTATGCTTATGACATGGGCAAAATTGCTGGGATTGAGGCCTCAGCTGTCGGCTGCAATGCCTCCTTTGCCCCAATCATGGATTTGACCCGAAACTGGCGCAATCCCATCATTGCTAACCGTACCTGGGGGGCTGATGTGGATCAGACCATCGAGCTCTCCAGGGCCTACATGACAGGGATTATGGAACAGGGCATTCTGCCCTTTGCCAAGCATTTCCCAGGGGACGGGATTGATGAGCGTGACCATCACCTCTCCTATGCAGCCAACCCCATGACCAAGTCTGAGTGGATGGAGAGTTTTGGACGGATTTATAAGGAAATGACTGACGCAGGGTTACCAGGGGTGATGGCTGGTCACATTCACCTGCCAAATGTTGAAAAAGAACTGCACCCAGAGCGTGAGCTGGATGACATGTTGCCTGCTTCTCTCAATAAGACGCTGTTGGATGAGCTCCTGCGCGGCGAATTGGGTTATAACGGTGCAATCGTGACCGATGCCTCTCACATGATTGGGATGACAGCATCCATGCCCCGTCGAGAGCTTTTGCCGACGGCTATCGAGGCAGGGTGTGACCTTTTCCTCTTCTTCAATGACCCTGATGAAGACATCGCTTGGATGAAAGAGGGGTATGAGAAGGGGATTCTGACAGACGAACGCCTGCATGATGCCCTGCGTCGGACGCTGGGACTCAAGGCCAAACTGGGCCTTCATACCTTCGAAGGACGCCGTGAAGACATCCTGTTGCCAAAAGAGGAGGCTCTGTCTCGCATTCATACGGCAGAAGCGCAAGCCATTTCAGATGAGGTAGCAGACAAGGCCATTACCCTCGTTAAGGCCAAGCAACAAGGGATCTTCCCTGTGACGCCAGAGCGCTACAAGCGAATTCTAATTGTCAATGTTGAGGGCTACAAGGGTGGCTTTGGAGCTATGATTAACGCTGGGAAAAAGCGAGCATCTGACAAGGTCAAAGAACTCTTAGAGGCCAGAGGGCACGAGGTTGCCATCTGGGAGTCCACCGAAGAGCGAATCATGAAACTGCCTCCTGAGGAGCGCGGAGCAGCCATTGCCAATGTCTATGCTCAGAAACAACCGATTGCCAATCTGACCGACCACTATGACCTCATCATTAACTTGGTCGATGTCAACTCAGGAGGTACAACCCAGCGCATCATCTGGCCAGCAGCCAAGGGGACGCCAGACCAACCTTTTTATGTGCACGAAGTGCCAACCATCGTCATCTCTGTTCAGCATGCCTTTGCCCTAGCAGATATGCCACAGGTCGGTACTTACATCAATACCTACGACAGTATGGACAACACCATGACAGCCCTAGTAGCGAAATTGGCTGGTGAGTCAGAATTCACAGGCATGTCACCTGTTGATGCTTTCTGTGGCTTGCTTGACACCCAGATTTGGCGGAATCCGAAGAGCTGACGAACCATTAACGAAACTAGCGAGGCATATGCCGAGAGTACAAACACCAGCTAGACCGAATCAGATTTCTGAAGTGAATCATAGAACTCTAGACGATACCGTCTAGCCAACATTATTCTCGCCCACAAAATAAAAAAATAAGGCAGATATAAAGCCCTTGCTAGGAGTATCATCTTAGCAAGGGCTTTATCGTTATTGAGTTAGTAGGTGTAGTAGTCGAAGAATAACATCAGCTGTATTCAGCGTACTCTCTAATCAGAGATTAGTCAACTGGTGTCCTCTACATCAAGAACATTAAGAGCAAGAAATCCTATGAGAGTAGAAAACCTAAGACTTTTCTACTCTCATAGAGAAAAAAGAGTTTTTTTACTTATACGCATCAAGTAACCGAGATAAGACAAATTGAAGCACCCGAGTGCTAACTTGTCTCTTAAACGTTTTACTTTCAAACACTTCCCCCAGTTAGGAGAGTAATCGGCAAGATATACTCACGATTAGTTTGTTGCTTATCAATTTTTTTCATGAGGACATCAACCAAAAGCTCTGCTATTTCCCGCAGGGGTTGCTTAATGGTCGTCAACTCGGGATGATAGGTCTCGATAAAGTGTGTGCCATCATAGCCGATGATTTTCAGTTGCTCAGGGATCTGTAAGCCCAGCTGGCGAGCAGTGCTCATGGTCAAAAGTGCTGTCAGATCATCAGAAACAAAGACCCCATCCGGCTGGTGTTGTGTCAAGCAAGATTTGATTTCCATGGTTTTACGAATGGGAGAAAAGTCTGTCGGGATATTGACGACAGGAGCTTGAGGCAAAATAGACTGAAAACCTTGACGTCGTAGGCCTGTTGGTGAGTCCGAATTATCATTACCAGCAATCATCATGATGCGTTGACAGCCAGAGCGGTGCAAGGTCATAGCAGCCGTAATCCCGCCAGCAAAGTTATCCGATGAAATCACCGTAATATCAGGAGCTAGGTTACGGTCGAATGAAACGATAGGAGCTTCCACTCGCTGGTAGTCGTCAATTCCCAAATTATGGCTAGATGAGATAATACCGTCGACTTGGTTGGCTGCCAGCATCTCTAGATACTCTCGTTCCTTGTCAGGGTCATTTTGGCTGTTGCAGATGATGACCTTGTAGCCTTTTTTGAAGAGTTCAATCTCAAGGTATTCAATCAGTTCGGCGTAAAAAACGTTGGAAATCTTTGGGAAAATCAGACCGATGAGCTTGGCTGATTTGCCCTGCAAGCTCCGCGCCAGATTGTTAGGCTTGTAGCCCAGTTCTTTCATGGCTTCCTGAACCTTTTGAATCGTCTTCTCAGACAGGTAGCCTTTTTTATTGATGACCCGAGAGACGGTGGTCGGACTGACCCCAGCCAGTTCCGCCACGTCGGTAAGTTTTGCAACCATTATTTCGCTAATTCAAAGTAGCTACCAGTTACCTGCCCAGACAAAAGCGCAATGCCGGTCTGCTCAGCCGTTGGAAAGACCCGACTGGTAAAGACTTTTTCTCCTTTATTGATAAAAATTTCCACGATGGACTTGTCCACAAAGACATTGAGCGTCACTGCACCAGCAGCCACTTGGCAGCCCCTCGTTGTGCCAAAGTCAGTCGCAAAGGGGACCCCCACCTGACTGCGATCCAGTTCTATGATACCATTTTCCGTGTCCACTGTCAGGCGCAAACCATTCCCCTCACGATCAGCAAAGAGCAGGAGCTCGCTCACTTGCCCAGGAGCGCAGCTAAGCTCCAGCTCGTAGCTGTTTTGGGTCAATGGCAGAGCAGAGAAAACCTGTTCGCTTCGTCTCAGGCTAGTGATGGCTGGAACAGGGTACTGGTAGAGCTTGCCGTCTTTGATGGATAGCTCCTTAACCAAACTCATGGCACCCTGATAGCCATAGTCGTCAGTTGGGTAGTCCACATCAGGCAGACCAATCCAGCTGACAATCAGCGCCCGCCCGTCAGGCGTGTTAAACCCTTGAGTGGCATAGCACTCAAAGCCCTCATCAAGGTTGATGATAGTGCTTGGATTGGTCAGACGGGCTGCTTCAGCATCAAAAGTTTGACCGATGACATAGGTGTTAGGGTAGATGTTTTGGTAGTCCAGCTCTGCCTTGTCCAGACCTTGCGGGCTGTAGAGGAGAACAGGCTGTCCATCAACAAAGACCAGATTAGGGCATTCAATCATGTACTCACTCCCTCTTCCACCGAAGTCTAGGTTACCCACTTCAGACCATTTGGTCACGTCACGATCTTCAGCCTTGTAGAGCTTGATAAAGCCTTGTTTATCATGGTTTTGAGCGCCGACGCTGGCATAAAATTCATTCTCGTATTCAAAAATCTGTGGATCACGAAAATGCTCAGTCGCATCACTAGCTGGCGCAATCAGCACCTCGGCGATTTTCTCGATTTGTCCCGTCTGATCCATCCAAGCGCCGACCTGCAAGGGTGTCCGCACCCAATTCTCATCGCGGACATTGCCCGTATAGAAGATAAAGAGTTTCCCATCTATCTCATAGGCTGAACCTGAATAAGCACCGTGGCTGTCCAGTGGCGTGTCTGGGTAGATGACTGTGCCGGTCTCCGTGAAGCGAACCAAATCTTCGCTCTCCGTATGCACCCAGGACTTGAGCCCATGAGCAGGACCGTAGGGCCAGCTCTGGTAAAAGAGGGTAAACTTCCCATTAAAGTAAGAAAAACCGTTGGGGTCATTGAGCATTCCTGATGTGGGCTCGATATGGTAACCTGCTCGCCATGGAGAACTGGCTGTCTTGTCTTGAATATCAGTCAGTTCTTTTTCTGTCCAATCCTCGTAGCGCTTATAGCGTATCTCTGTCGGTAAATTCATGTTCAAACCTTTCTAGTCAGTTATCGTCACTATATATAGTAAACGTTTGCGACTGAAAAATCAAGGATTTTTAGTAAAAATAAAAAATTTCTGCAAAACGCTTGACATATTTTAGAAAGGTGATAAAATAAAAGGGTAACGAAAACCAAAAACGTTTTCAGAACGAAAAAATTTTAAGGAGACATCTTGCAATGGATAACAAACAAATTGCAAAAGAAGTGATCGAGGCTCTGGGTGGTCGCGAGAACATCAAGAGCGTTGCCCACTGTGCAACTCGTCTGCGTGTCATGGTCGTTGATGAAGCGAAAATTGACAAAGAAAAAGCAGAAAACATCGACAAGGTTAAAGGCGCTTTCTTTAACTCAGGTCAGTACCAGCTGATTTTCGGTACAGGTACTGTTAACAAAATTTACGATGAAGTCGTTGGCCTTGGCTTGCCAACCGCAACAACTGGTGAGCAAAAAGCGGAAGCTGCTGCGCAAGGCAACTGGTTCCAACGTGCTATCCGTACCTTTGGTGACGTCTTTGTCCCAATCATTCCAGCTATCGTAGCGACTGGTTTGTTCATGGGTCTGCGTGGACTCTTGGCTGCCTTGAACATGCCACTTGAAGGCGATCTCTTGGTTTACTCACAAATCTTAACAGACACGGCCTTCATCATCTTGCCAGCTCTCGTTGTTTGGTCAACTTTCCGTGTATTTGGTGGCAACCAAACCATCGGTCTCGTTCTTGGTTCAATGTTGATTGCTGGTCAACTCCCTAACGCTTGGTCGGTTGCTTCAGGCGGTGATGTGGAAGCCATGAAATTCTTCGGCTTCATCCCAGTTGTTGGTTTGCAAGGTTCTGTTTTGCCAGCCTTCGTGATTGGTGTGGTCGGTGCTAAGTTTGAAAAAGCTGTCCGCAAGGTTGTCCCAGAAGTCCTTGACCTCTTGGTAACGCCATTCATCACCCTTCTTGTGATGTCTATCCTGGGCTTGTTTGTCATCGGTCCAGTCTTCCACGTGGTAGAAGAATACATCTTGGCTGCGACTAAGGCTCTGCTTGCTTTGCCATTTGGTCTTGGCGGTCTGATTATCGGTGGTACGCAACAAATCATCGTGGTCTCAGGTGTACACCACATCTTCAACTTGCTTGAAATCCAACTCTTGGCTGACTCTGGCCTCAACCCATTCAACGCTATCATCACAGCAGCTATGACGGCTCAAGGTGCGGCAACTGTTGCGGTTGGTGTGAAAACAAAAGACGCGAAACTGAAAGCTCTTGCTTTCCCAGCAGCTCTTGCAGCCTTCTTGGGTATTACTGAGCCTGCTATCTTCGGTGTTAACTTGCGTTACCGTAAACCATTCTTCTTGTCACTCGGTGCAGGTGCGCTAGGTGGTATGTTGGCTTCTATCCTTGGTTTGGCTGGTACAGGTTCAGGTGTCACCATCATCCCTGGTACTACCCTCTACCTGGGTAATGGTCAGTTGTTCCAATACCTCCTTATGGTAGCTGTTTCATTTGCACTTGGATTTGCCTTCACTTACTTCTTTGGTTTTGAAGATGAGGCTGCTGTAAAAAAGCCTAGTCCTTCAGTTGCACCAGTACAAGCACCCGCAGCTGAAGTGACCTCTAAAGATGAGGTGCTTGTTAGCCCACTTGCTGGGCAAGCGGTAGCTCTTGCAACCGTTAATGACCCAGTCTTTTCTAGCGGTGCTATGGGGCAAGGAATTGCCATCAAACCTAGTGCTAATACCGTTTACGCTCCAGCTGATGGAACGGTTTCTGTGGCCTTTGAAACTGGGCATGCCTACGGTATCCAGTCTGACAAGGGTGCTGATATCCTGATTCACATCGGTATCGATACCGTGTCAATGGCTGGTGATGGTTTTGAGCCTAAGGTTAAAGCAGGTCAAACCATTAAGGCTGGTGATGTCATCGCTACCTTTGATTCTGCGAAAATTGCAGCGGCAGGTCTTGATGACACAACCATGATTATCATCACAAACACAGATGCCTATGCCCAAGTGACCCCACTTGCAGACGGTACAGTGACTGTTGGTCAAGACTTGATTGCCTTGAGCAACTAATATTCCCAAGGCTAGGCATTGTCCTAGCCTTGCTTGTTAGACTAGAGACTGTTTTAGAACAAGTAAACAGCACTGTCAACGCTCTGATAGTCAGATCAGAGATGGCGCCAATACTTGTCCTAAAGTGAGCGTCTCTGTTCTGACAAGAACATATTCTTCAGAGATAGAAAGGAAGACGATGACAACAAAACTTTACGGTAGTCTGGAAGCTGGTGGCACCAAGTTTATCTGTGCTGTCGGCAACAGCGATTTTGACGTGGTGGCTAAAACCCAGTTCCCAACGACCACTCCTGATGAGACCATTGCCCAAGTGATTGCCTTTTTTGAACAATTTGAGGCATTAGAGGCTATTGCGGTGGGGTCTTTTGGTCCTATTGATATTGATGAAAACTCACCGACCTACGGTTACGTGACAACAACTCCAAAATCACATTGGTCTAATGCCGATATGATTGGTCCTATGAAAAAGGCTCTTAATGTGCCGATTTACTTTACGACGGATGTTAACTCGTCTGCTTATGGCGAAGTTATTTCCCGCGATGGCGTCGAAAACTTGGTCTACTACACGATCGGCACAGGCATTGGCGCTGGGGCTTACATGAATGGACAGTTCATCGGTGGTATTGGGCATACCGAGATGGGACACACCTATATGGCTATCCATCCAGAGGAAGGCGAATTTGAAGGGATTTGCCCATTTCACAAAAACTGCCTCGAAGGGTTGGCAGCCGGTCCATCTCTTGAGGCCAGAACCGGTATCCGTGGGGAACACATCCCACTAGATAGTGATGTTTGGGATAAACAAGCCTATTACATTGCCCAAGCTGCCATTCAGGCAACCATGATGTTCCGCCCAGAGGTTATCGTCTTCGGTGGTGGCGTCATGGCTCAAGACCACATGCTCAAACGCGTGCGGGATTACTTTAGCCAGCTCCTCAACGGCTACCTGCCAGTACCTGCGGTTGAGGATTATATCGTGACCCCGATTGTGCCAGAAAACGGCTCTGCAATCATCGGAAACTTCGCCTTGGCGATGAACATTGCTCCCGAAGACGAGGGCGCCATCTAAGATCCAAAAACAGATTCGATCTATGGTCGGTCTGTTTTTCTTTTGGAAGATTGCAGAGCGACCTAATGAGTAGACAAGTCTAATTTAGAGTAACATCTGGTACCGGGTCGTCGCTCTGCTATTGCCCAAAAGGGTCAGACTTTCCAAATGCCTCAAAATATGCTACAATCAAGAAAATCATTCAAGGAGTTATTATGCCACAACCATTATTTTTTAAGTCCGTCTTGCAGGAAAAAATCTGGGGTGGTCATCGCTTACGCGATGTATTTGGCTATACCTTGCCAAATGATAAGATTGGCGAATATTGGGCAATTTCCGCTCATCCCAATGGTGTATCAGTTGTCTCAAACGGTGCCTTAGCTGGACAAGCGCTGGACACCCTTTATGCCGAGCGCCCCGATCTTTTTGGTTACCCAAAAAGCCCAGTCTTTCCCCTCTTAACTAAAATTTTAGATGCCAATGACTGGTTAAGTGTTCAGGTTCATCCTAATGATGCCTATGGTCTGGCACATGAAGGTGAGCTTGGCAAAACAGAGTGCTGGTATGTGATCGCAGCAGACGAAGGTGCAGAGATTATCTACGGACATGAAGCGACCAGCCGTGAGGAATTAGCTGAACGTATCGAGGCAGGCGATTGGGATAAGCTGCTGACACATGTCCCTGTCAAAGCTGGAGATTTTTTTGATGTGCCAGCAGGAACCATTCATGCGATTGGGAAAGGGATTATGATTCTGGAGACCCAGCAGTCAAGCGATACCACCTATCGGGTCTACGATTTCGACCGACGTGATGATGCAGGTCATTTACGCGAACTTCACTTGTCCAAGTCGATTGACGTGGCAACGATTGGAAAGCCCCTCAACACGACACCAGCTCGCTTGGAGCTTGAGCACCTCACGACAACGGTTTTTGTCAGCAACAGCTTTTTTACCGTTTACAAGTGGGACATTACAGGTGAAGTCAAGATGACTCAAACAGCGCCTTACCTCCTTATCAGTGTTTTAGACGGTGATGGTCAGTTAAAAATTGAGGACACGATTTATCAACTGACAAAAGGAGACCATTTCATTTTGCCAAATGATGTGATGGCTTGGGCATTTGACGGAGATATGACACTGATCGCCAGCCATGTCAATGAGAAAGAGGACTAAAAATGCTTCGAAAATTAGTTGTGATTCATCTCTGCTTTCTGGCTTTGGCAGCAAGTATGCTCTACATTAACTTTACAGGTCCCAACCTGACGTGGAACATGGGCTTGTCACTCATCGCTCTGAACTGTTCGGCAGTTGCTACCAGTACAAGCAAGTGGTATGTTCGCCTGCCCTTTCTGCTCGCTTGGTTCTTCTTCTTTCCAAATACCTTTTATATGCTGACGGATATTGTTCACATGCACTTTACCTCAACCGTGCTTTGGGAGCGCTCTAGCATGATTCTCTTTATGCTCTATGTGCCTAGTATCTTGCTGGGAGTCTTCTCAGGGGTACTAAGCGTACGCTATGCCTTTGAGAGCTTAAAAATTCGACAACCTTATCTGAGGTGGGGTTTGATTGTCATTTTGTCTAGTGTGTCCAGCTTTGCCATTCATATCGGACGTTACGCTAGGCTCAATTCTTGGGATATTTTGACCCGTCCAAAGCTGGTCATCGATGAAATGCTAGCAGTTGTCAGCCGTGAAGCTCTGCCATTTATCATCGGATTTACCTTTATCCAAATTATGGTGCTAATTTTCATGGAAGACGACAGGTAAAAAGCGAACGATACACAAAAAATAACAAAAAAACCTTGAAAAAGGTTTTTTCTTGCGTTATAATAAAAACTCCCTTTTAGGAAAATATACGATTTTAAGGAGTTCTGTTGAACATGGATAAGTTTTTCAAGCTCAAAGAGCATGGAACGAATACAACAACTGAAATCATGGCAGGGATTACAACATTTTTTGCTATGTCTTATATTTTGTTCGTCAACCCTAGTGTCTTGAGTGCCGCTGGTATGCCATCTCAAGCGGTCTTTTTGGCGACAATTATTGCCTCTGCGGTATCTACCTTGATTATGGGACTCTTTGCCAATGTGCCTTACGCTTTGGCTCCAGGGATGGGTCTAAACGCCTTTTTCACCTATACGGTCGTCTTTGGGCTTGGTTTTACCTGGCAAGAAGCCTTGGCAATGGTCTTTATCTGTGGCTTGTTTAATGTTTTTATCACAGTAACCAAGGTTCGTAAGAGTATCATTAAATCAATTCCGCTAGGTCTTCAACATGCCATCGGCGGTGGTATCGGTGTCTTTATCGCCTATCTTGGATTCAAAAACGCTAATCTGATTACTTTCTTGACCTCAGGGAGCGATATTATCACGGTTAATGGCGTTGCACCTGCTGAAGCAACTGCCGCAACCTTTGAAAATGGTGTCTATTCAGTTCTAGCTGGTGGAGGGGTTGTGCCTTCTATTACGACTTTCACTGAACCCAGTGTTTTATTGGCAGTCTTCGGTTTGATGCTGACAGCTATCCTTGTCGTCAAAAATGTCCGCGGAGCGATTTTAATCGGTATCGTGGCAACTACCCTCTTGGGTATTCCTTTTGGTGTCGTTGATTTTTCAGCCATCAATCTAGCGGAAAATAGCCTTGCGGATGCTTTTGCTGAACTTGGCACAACAACCTTTGCAGCCTTTGACGGTATGGGCTCACTCTTCAGTGACCCAGCTAAGCTCCCAACGGTTCTCATGACGATTTTTGCCTTTAGTCTGTCAGATACCTTTGACACCTTGGGAACCTTTATCGGAACTGGTCGCAAGACAGGTATCTTCTCTGAAGAGGATGAACGTGCCCTTGAAACCAGTTCGGGGTTCAACTCTAAGATGGATAAAGCCCTCTTTGCAGATGCCATCGGAACCTCTATCGGTGCGATTTTCGGCACATCAAACACAACAACTTATGTCGAGTCTGCTGCAGGTATTGCGGCTGGTGGTCGAACAGGCTTGACAGCGGTGATGACAGCTGCTTTGTTTGTTCTATCAACTTTACTGGCTCCTGTTGCAGGTCTTGTCCCAGCTGCAGCAACCGCACCTGCCTTGATCATCGTTGGGGTCATGATGGTGTCGTCCTTCCTTGATGTCGAATGGAATAACTTTGAGGAAGCTCTTCCAGCCTTCTTTGCAGCTGTTTTCATGGCCATGAGTTTCAGCATTTCTTATGGGATTGCAGCAGCCTTTATCCTTCACTGCCTAGTCAAGATTGTCACCGGCAAAGCCAAAGATGTTCACCCAATCCTGTGGGGTGCAACTACCCTCTTTATCCTGAACTTTATCATCTTGACCAAGTTGTAAGTGACTCTTCCACACAGTTAATTAGAGATACGAAAAAGCCCAAATCGGGCTTTTTTCATCTCTTAAGCCTAACATCTGAGAAATAAAACGCCAGATTTCTTTTACACTCAGTTTATAGAAGACTCTCTTTACTCACGCCTATCATTTGTCAGTATTTTCTCATTCAGAACCGACTGTGCCAATCCTAGTCCCACTCCAGAAATTAAGTCTTTAATTAAGAGTTCACATTAACCAACATCACTTATCCTTTATCGAGACACTACTATAAAATCTTCGAGAAACTGGTGAACTGACGTCTTAAACTAATCTGTAAATCCGTTTTCCATCTCCGTTTGTGTACAACTGAATAAGCCATTACAAAACAATAAACGCATTAAGACAAAACTAAAAGGACTTAGTCCTGTGCAATACAGAACCAAATCCTTTCAATAATATTTCTTGTCCAACTTTTGGAGTGCAGTTCACGTTCGTCCCAACCTCGCTTTGTAGTTCTATAATCTTCCAAACAAGATTGGAGCTTTGAGCTATTCAACACTGAACAAGTACGGATAAACAGGTTGGTCTCCCTGATGGATCTCAACTTCTATATCCTCATACTTTTCTTCCAGATAAGTTGCCAAATCTTCTGCCACCTCTTGGTCGCCTTCTTCACCGATGTAGATCATTGCAATTTCGCTATCCTCATCAATCATCTGATCAAAGGTCGCACGCAGTGCTTCTTCCATGTCTGGTGTGGATACCAGAATCTTACCATCAACCATACCCAGAATATCATTTTCATGAATATCCAAGCCATCAATTGTTGTATCGCGTACTGCCAAAGTGACGCTACCGCTAGTCACAGTTGATAAGCTATCCGTCATTGCAGCCTGATTTGTTTCCAAGCTAGCTTCTGGGTTAAAGGCCAACAGACTGGTGAAGCCTTGTGAAACAGTTCGAGTTTCAACAACAACTGCTGGGATGTCAACAACATCTGCCGCTGATTGGGCGGCCATAAAAATATTTTTGTTGTTTGGTAGGATAATCACCTGTTTTGCGTTGACTGCTTCTATAGCTTTGACAATATCCTCTGTCGATGGGTTCATGGTTTGACCACCTGAGATAATATAGTCTACACCTTGTGAAGTGAAAATATCTGCCAAACCCTGACCTGCAACTACTGCGATAATACCATAGTCTTTCTTCGGTGCAGCTGGAGCGGTTGACTTTTGTAATTCAGCAGAATGCTGCTCACGCATGTTGTCAACTTTAACTTTAACCAACATACCGTATTTGAGACCTTCTTGCATAACGAGACCTGGGTCTTCTGTGTGCACATGAACTTTGACAATTTCATCATCATTGATAACAAGAAGCGAATCGCCCAGTGTGCTCAAGTAGCCCTGAAACTCCTCGTAGTTAAACTCTTTAACATAAGTCGGTCCTTGTCCCAGAGCGACCATAATCTCTGTACAGTAACCAAAGTTGATGTCCTCAGTTGCAACGTGACCAGCTACAGATTTATGATGCTCGGCATTAATCATGCTTCCCATATTAGCTGGGGTCGGTTTGAAGTCCTCTGAGGCGACATAGTCACCTGTAAGAGCAGCTAGGAAACCTTCATAGATGTAAACGAGACCTTGACCGCCTGAGTCAACGACGCCAACTTCTTTGAGCACTGGCAAGAGGTCTGGTGTTTTAGCCAGAGCACGCTTAGCACCTTCAACGGTTGCACGCATCACTTCGACAGCATCATCTGTTTGCTCTGCTTTCTTTAGAGCCGCTGTAGCAGCACCTCTTGAAACCGTTAAAATCGTTCCCTCAACAGGCTTCATCACAGCCTTATAAGCAACCTCAACACCATTCTGAAAGGCGTGTGCCAAATCCTTACCATCAAGCTCGGTCTTATCTTTGATTGATTGTGCAAAGCCACGGAAAAGCTGGGAGGTAATCACCCCAGAGTTTCCACGTGCACCCATGAGGAGGCCTTTGGATAAAATTTGTCCAACTTGTCCAACCGTTGAGGCTGGTTTGTCTGCAACTTCTTTAGCACCATTATCCATGGTCATTCCCATGTTTGTCCCTGTGTCACCATCTGGAACTGGAAAGACGTTTAAGGAGTTGACATACTCCACCTGGTTACCCAAGCGAGTACTAGCTGCTTGCACCATATCTTGCAATACACTTGTTGTAATCTTAGTCACTTAGTTATCTCCTGCTACCTTAATGTTTTGAACATAGATGTTAACAGCGTTGACCTTAATGCCCAGCTGATTTTCCAACGCAAATTGCACCCGTTCCTGAATGTTTTTTGCTACCTCGCTGATTTTAACGCCATAGCTAAGAACGGTATAGACATCTACACTTATGCCTTCTTCAATGGATTTTACCACAACACCTTTGGCGTAATTTTCACGGCGCAAAAGTGCTTGTACATTATCCTTCAGAGCAGCACGACTAGCCATGCCAACCACCCCAAAAATCTCTGTGGTTGCTCCGCCAACAACCGTCGCAATCACATCATCTGACAGTTCAATTTGACCGTCTTTGGTATTGATTTTTACAGTCATCACCATTACCTTTTTCTATCATATTTTGCTATAAGCAAGTCGCATACTCATCTAAACGAAGTGACTCAACATTTTTTAGAAGAAATCACATCATTTTTAACAAGTAGCCAGCGAAACATCCAGCACTGCTAAATGTTCCTATCATCTCATTATAGCACAAGATGACTAAAATCACCAACCATAACTTTTTGATAGGCTAAGGTATCATTCGTAGTATCCTTGTTTTTTTTATACTCATACCAGAGGCGATAATGTTGGTTTTCCGTCAATAGAATAAATCCGTTTATCTTCTGGCACTTAATGCCAATAAAAAATCAACCATAAAGCCCTCACTAGGATTACACACCTAATGAGGGCTGGGCTTAGTTTTCGTATCTGCTGAGTGATGGCAACCCCAGCCTGGGTGTTTGTTCTAGCATCTCTATGGTTTCTTATTTTGACGTTGGCGTTTTTGATGTTTCCTCATGGCTAGCTGTTCTTGTCTAAAATCACTATTGCCGATAAAACGTAACGTTGTCATCAAAGGGGTGCGGTTTTGCCCTAAGATTCGTAAGTTCTCAACCAGCAACTCAACCCCTAATAAGACGCCAAACATGAGTAAAATCCCGCCAAATCGGCTGGAAACATTCAACAAGAGGGAGGCTATTGAAAACAGGAGGGTCAGTCCATAGACGACTAAGACTGCTCCACGATGGGTAAAGCCAAGCACTAACAAACGGTGATGTAGATGCATGCGGTCTGGCTCATAGAATTTTTTGCCCGACAACTGACGGCGAATAATCGCCAGCGCTGTATCAATAATCGGCACACCTAAAATCAAAACCGGTGACACGACAGCAACTGCTGTTGCATTCTTCAACCCCTGCAAGGACAGTACAGCAATCATGAAGCCGATAAACAGGGCACCTGTATCACCCAGATAAATGATGGCCGGGTGATAGTTGTAAGGAAAGAAACCAATAATGGCTGCAATCAGAATAAAGATGGTTAGGGTAAGGTACAAATCACTCTCAAAGAGGAAAAAGTTTGAGACCAAACCGAGCGTCGTTAAGGTAATCATTGACACCCCAGACACTAAGCCATCTAGACCATCTAAAAAGTTGATTGCATTTGTAATGCCAACAATCCAAAAAATGGTTAAAATGAAGGTCAGCCACGGCTCAAACTGCAATAGAGGACCACCAAAAGGAATTTTGAAGCTGTCAAAGCGAAAATCAGTTAAGTGATAAACCAGAATCGCAGCCACAACAATTCCTAACATTTTGTAAATCGCCTTAATTTCATAAATATCATCTATAAAACCTGTTATACCGATAACAAGACCGCCCAAGACAACAGGAAAAATGTAGTCAACATAGGAGGCAAAGCCCTCTTTGATGGGCAAAACCAAGGGCATCAAGAGCAGCGTTGACACCACAAAGGCAAAAATAATGGCTAATCCACCACTGCTTGGCATGGGTTTTTTATTGATACGTCTCGCATTAGGCTGATCAGTTGCACCTACACGCAGGGCTAGGAAACGGACGAGCGGCGTAGCGATTAAGGATAGGAGCAAGGTAGCGATAAGAACGAGGACATATTCTATAGAAAATGATACCATATGATTCTTAGCCCCTTATACTTGCTAACTCTGCGAGGACGTCGCCTTCCCTAAGCGATATTGCGTGCTCCCTCAAGTAAGCTCTAGTCTCAGAGGCTTCAGTCGCATGTTCTAACAATCTCGCATAAATCTGGTGTGGATAAGCTTCTGGCCGGTTTTTGACGTAAATCAATACCGTCAGGCGATACGTGCCTTGAAATTTATATAATTCAGCCGCTTCAACAGGATAGTCAACCATTTTCGCAAATGCGATAACATCTGACAGCTGTTCAAATGACAAGACATAGTGCGTAAAATCTGAAATAATTCCCAGCTCGTCAGCCTCTTCCATGTCTTGTTCCTCAGCTTGAGCTAATCGCTGCAGGGCTTCCGAGTCTCCATTTTCGGAAACTTTTTGCTCGATTTTCTTGAAAATTTCTTCAGGTGTCAGATGAGCTAAATCTTCAAAATTAGACAAATCGGCCATCGAGAAATCTGTCGCAACTTCAGACATGGTGACAAAAATATTCACCTTATCCGGCTTTGGTGTCACCCGAAAACTGAGCATGCCACTTTGCTTAAAGGCATCAGGCAAATCAACTTCTTCTAGCATGGCATAGAAAAATTCTTCCGTTCTTTCTTGCGGCATGATAAAATCAGTTAGTTCCAAGCCCCTATCTTCTAAATCTTTTATACTAATCGTAATTTTAAACGTTGTTTCACTGATTTGCTTTGCTTTCATTTTTCACCTCGCAATCACATCGTCCCTATAGTATACCATATTTTAAGCTAAAAGTCATTTTTAGGATGACAATGCTAAGTACGCATGCAATCCTGACCTCTTTTAGCTTTCTTTTTATTGCCAACATGGAGCTGAGCGGTCCGTTCGACAGTTAGCGTCGCTCATGCTGGTCACTAACAAGTCCATATTACCAAGCCTAGTCTCTTTTATAACTGTTCATCAGCGACTTAGCAATTAACTCTGAGATGAGACATCTTGCTGTTGTCTCATTCGCATGCCACATCATATCCCCGCTCGTCCAGTATTCAAGATGTCACCACCATTTTTATGATTGTCAATTTTAGGGTATTTTTCAAAGAAAAACCATTTAATGCTTAAAACTGCTGGCAGAGCTAGAGATAAAACTACCGGGCTAACATCGTTATCATCACTCGCATAAGCTGTCACTACATCGGATAAAAATAGCTAGTTACCTGAAGTTCACTTTATATTTTTTGACTTAAATTCTTCCATCAAAAAACCACCGAACTCGAGTTTTCGGTGGTTTCATCTGTCTTATGCTACCGCTAGAACTTTGCGGCCTTTGCGACGACGAGCTGCTAAGACACGACGTCCATTTTTAGTAGACATACGGTTACGGAAACCGTGTTTACGTGCACGACGGATTTTACTTGGTTGAAAAGTACGTTTCACGATGAATACCTCCTCTAGAATTTTCGTATTCGTTTAGCCGGCTATTGTGATATCAGTTACTAAACATACCTAAATAGTCTACCGTAAAAATCTATTCTTGTCAAGAGAAGTTCTCTATTTTTCACGCCATAAGCCTGAAAAATTTCTTGGGCTATTTTTGTTCCTTGATGTTTTCGAATGCTCAGATTCGTTATGTGCTTATAGCATTTAATATTGTTTCCTAATCATTCTGCTAAATAATTATTTCAGAAATAAACACTGTTAATACACCCCCACAGGGGTGATTACAAAGCTGAGTCCTATTACAGTTGGAGAGATTGCCTGCCGATAACTATAAAATTAAATGGTGTGAATTTGGTGTGAAAAGTGGTGTGAACTTTGCTAAAAAAACATTAAAAAACGCCTGATGGTGTGAACCAAAAGGCGTTTGAAACGTTGATATATCGCTGATATTAACGTTTTGAGAATTGTGAAGCTTTACGAGCTTTCTTAAGACCTGGTTTGGCTAATCCAATATCTAAACTAGCTCATATTCCTTTATTTAAGCTATTTGGGGTCTAAATTTTCTTACAAACTTTTAATGAATTTCAAATAGTTTTATCTAAATAGGGCAATTTTACCATAAAATTAAGATAATACGAGTCAGGTATATCAATAATTTGCCCTATTTCCTAAACTGATATGAGTAAATTCAAATACCATCTCTACTCTCAAAAGTAAGGATGGTATTTTAAGTTTTTATTGCGTGACTCCCTTCACACTAAAAAAGGTAAAAGATAAGTTAGTGTATTATTTTGTATTTTTCGCTCCACCATTATGACTATTTGGTCGAACAAACTTAATATTCTTATTATCCTTTATAAACGGTATAGCCACATGATTACCTACAACTTTTTCCATTTGTATAGCAATATCATCATCTGTATTTTGATCAGAGATAATAGGAAGTATAATCATACGTTCATAAAACTTATTCAGGTTTAGAGATAGGATATTTAACAATTCTTTAGCTTTCATTTTGGGTGAAGATTCCAAAGTTTTTTCTATTATATACTCAAGGTATTCAATTGACACACCTTTTTCAAAATATATTTTATTTGCCCAGTCACCGTCTATACTAGATTTTCCAACTTCAATAATATCACCGAAAGAACTAATACCAATAAATACAAAATTAATATTAGAACCATTCGAAGATTCTAACCCAGTTATGTCAGAAAGCTCTTTATTCGTAAAAGCCGTCTTAATATTTCCTCTTATTCCGTTAGGTCCAGTTTTTTCTACCTCATCCCATGCTTCTTTATAAATTGTACAGGAAAAAATTTTATTTTTATCAATATATTCCAATGAATCACTTTCCTTTAAACGTTCAATCAATGCTTCTGAAGTTTTCGCAGAACTCCATATTTGTTGTAATTTATTATCAGACATATATTCTACCACCTTTTAATTATTTTTATACTTTTTCCCAATCAGTATAGAAAAAAAAACAGTTAGATTACAAGCGCTTTTATGATATAATTATAGTAAAAATAATATCTACTTTCACTGTAAATATTAAAAGCCTAAAAATATCTTTTATTAAAACTTGAGAGGAGGAACTATGACTTCAATAACATTTTTAGATAAGCCAAATATCCTAGTTTTTAAAATCAAAGATGATAGCGTAGTAGCTTATAATACTCTTCTAGACTATTCAGAATCTGATTTTGTTTTTCCAGTTCTAGATAAATGGGTTGAGGGAGGTAATGATTTTGAATATATTTTTAGCAATGATGTTCTCGTGATTCCTGACCCTCGTTCTCTTCCAAATCATGAAGAATATAAAGCATACTTTAGTACAGATATGCTGTCAACTTCCACTAATGGTGAATGGTTCGCCTGTTTTGGAATCAGTCAAAAAAATGAAGGGGCAATAATTGCTGGAAATATTCAATTAGACCAGTTGCTTCATCTTAAAAAACATTTTACAATTAAGAATCATAAAAACCAATATCTCCAAATAAAATATCTATAAGATCTTGTTTAAGCACTTCATTCTAAATGAAATGCTATTTTTATATATTGAAAATTGCTTTTTTCATTACAACACATTATTTACTATAGAAAAAAGAAAAAAATTTTTTATTTTTTTAAAAAATAATTGAAATCTACTAAATTTGTGGTATAGTATATGTATAGTGGTGTTAACACATTTTTCAGGAGGATTCCTATGGAAAACAAAAAAATTATTAAATGGCTTAAGTACTGCGATAGTCAAAATATCAAACCGTGGTTATGGGATTTCAAGAATTGTTATTCTGATGATTTATCAACAAATAATCTTTGTAACATTCTAAAATACAAGTCTTATGAATTAAAAAAACCAACTGAATTTTGTGTTACAGGAAAAAGTGGTGAATATGCTGATTGCGATAAAGAAGCATTCTACTTATATCAAATGTTAGGTTGGCAAAATTCAGTAAAAGACATTATTAGAGGGGAAGCGATGAATTCCTTTATTACAACTTTTAACGAAGCTATAAAAGATAGTTCTGATTATGGCACTTTATCAAAAGTATTAGGAATAAAAGAAAAAGAACGCCATATTTCATATTCTACCCTCTATCAAAGTCAAAACTATTTAATGTTTGATAACATTCAAAATAATTTAGATGATTTCCAAAAGTTTGCAACCTTAACCCATACAATTGGAAATTTTACTGTCCTTCCCAGCTGGATGAACACAGGTCGATATTATTTTTCTAGGGACTATTGGGATATAACTTTACTGTCATTACAAGAATGGTTAAATATTTTGTCTCCTGACGCATGGACCAATTTTGTTGAAACATACTACTTACAACCTTACGTTAATACCGAATACAATGTAGAATTATTTTGGGAAGGTCACGATAAAAAAATCCTTCCAAAAAAAGAAAATTATCCAGTTTTTCTTAAAAAAGTCAATGAGCGGATCGAAGAACGTGGCAAGTATATGATTAAACAAATTTGTAATAAACTAAATAAAACAGATTTCAACTTCTATACAGATCTTGAAACAATGGATAGAATTAAATTCTCAAACGAACTTTAGAAAGGAAAATGTATGACTAGGGTATATAAGAGTGTCCGCCTTGCATACGAAGCAAAGGTATGGATAGATGAACTGATTCAAGAAAAAGAACGTAAAATTCAAGAACTAAATAAAGTGGATTTTCTAGAAAAACTTGAAAAAACACTTCTTACCAATCACTACAATGAATTGAATGGTCTTTCATTTAACATCATTCTGAAAGCCTCTATAGGAAGTGTCATAGAAGAATCCTATCGAAATACTAGACACTATCCAATTGACAAATGGCAAAAGCTACGCCAACAGATGGAAGCAGACGTAAAAAATGTTAATCCTAACTTAGAAACCACAGTTACCTCCCGTATTTATTTAGACGAGGATGTACTTGCTGGACTTGATGATTTTCGCTATAATCTGATGAAAGAAGACGGTGCTATTAGACTACCTCGGCTTAGCTATATTATCAAACTTGTTGTATATTCCTACTGGAAAGAACAACACTAATCTAAGCAGTTCAGCTGTTTAGATTTTTATCTCCCTAAAATGTATAGTTGTTGTACTACTCATATCGTTTCAAAAGAAAGAAATAACCTATGTTTAAATTAAAGCAAGTTGCTGACTTAACAAGAAATTACATTATTTCAAGTAACCGATTCACCTATGCTCTGCATTGGAAAAATATTGATTTAGACAAGGCAGAAATTAATCTGAAAAATGCTCTTGATAAATATAAAAACTTGAAATCTACAAAAGGAAACAAGAAAACAATTTTCTCTATCCCTTATTACCTTGTAACACTCCTATCCCAATGGAAAATACAACAAAAACAAGAGTTAGCACAATTTGATATTATGCAAACTCCTGACCAGCTAGTATTTACTTATATCGATACAAAAGGGAATGTCAATAGCCCATTACACGTTGATTATCTGAACAATAAAATGAACTCAGTAAGGAGACGCCATCCACGCTTAAAGCATGCCACACCACATAAACTAAGGCATACAGGTGCTACACTTGCTAGGCAGGCAGGAATGAGCCTAGAAGCCATTTCTGAGGCTCTGACTCATAGCGATACATCAACTACAAAAACCTATGTAAACACCTCGAACGTTGTTCCTCTATCTGCTGGTACTCTCGCCTATCAACATATTCAAAATAAATAGGGTAAATTTAGGGCAACTTTTAGGGCAAACTTTCGTAAAAAGCATAGAAAAAAGCACCTTGCGAAAACTTCGCAAAGTGCTCTGAAACGTTGATATAACTGAATATTAACGTTTTGAGAATTGTGATGCCTTGCGGGCTTTTTTGAGACCTGGTTCAATTTAATCCAATTTCAGTAAATTTCAAAACCCTTTAACATCAACGTTTTCACGAGTTTTTAAAATTTATTATTTCATCTAATTTCAAGTAATTTCATCTAAATGGTGGCAATTTTTACTAAAATAACACCTAATCGAGCAATCAAATACCCAAAATTGCCACCATCACATTCGATGAAACTTGCTATTTATTTTAGAAATGATATAATGGAAATAGAAAAGAGCTGAGCGGGAACTCAGCTCAACGTAGAACCGTTTAAGACGGTGGCTCGTAAATGCTAAAGAATAGCCGTTACTCTTCCAAAGTATTGACGGCTATTTCTTTTTATCGTCTTTGAAGATTTTATAGCACAATCCAATCAGAGCAATGATAAACATACCAAAACCCAAAATCGTCTGTACAACTTCAAAAGCTGTCAAAAGATTGCTCCTCCTTTCCGTCAGATTTTGATGAACTGCCCATAGGCATCACCTCACTTTCAGATAAAGGAGCCACCGTCTTCACTTTTCTACAAGACCATTATACCATATTCATTCCTAAACAAGGTTCAAATAGCGAAGTCTTTTTAACCCTGTTTAGGAATCCAAAAATCTTCCTACTCAATAGAATAGGAAGATTTTTTAATGATAAAACCACTAATTATTTTGACTTTCATTAGTTAATAAACCTAGAAGAGCCTTTGCCCTCTTTAATAAATCATCATATGTTAGAATCTTTACATGATTTTTCAAAATAATATTCCTCCTTCTCAATCTTCTTATATCAGCCTCACTTAAATCTTTTGTCCTACCTATTACAATAAAAGCAGTAGGACTATATAAATCATTTAGATTTTCTCTAACATATGGGTTATTTCGCTCCAACCAATCAAACCAATCAAAAACTTGTTGTTCTGCATGAATTAAATAACTTGAAGGATTCCCACTCTTTGTAAATAATTTATGAGTACTAGCCTCAAGTTCAACAACTTCATATAGTCCATCATTTTTTTGAAGAACATAGTCAGTTTCATATTCACTTCCAAATTTAAATTTTGGAATTACTTTTATATATTCTGTCCCAAATAATACAGCATATTTTGATATACACCTCTGTAAATCATTTTCGTTTCTCTTATCTACAGTTAGAATTCTTTCCAGCTCATCAATTCCATTCTTTAAGTGATTTATTAAGATATAAGCAGAATCATACTCTTTTATCTCTATTGCTAATTTTTCCTTAAGAATTTCAAAATCCCCATAGCTTAATTGTGAATGGTTAATATTAGAACCATATAATGAGCTATTCATTATGTTGTATTCATCTACAATTTTATATTTTTTCTTTTCACCATTATCTAATAGTACAAAACCAGAATCATACATCTTTTTATAAAGCCTCAAGAGCTCTGTTTCAGAAGATTTATTATTCGGTATTACAGGTACATTATAGATTTTACACATCAATAATTCACTGATAATATCATTATCATCATCAAATGAACCTTCCAATAAATGCGATAATTCTAGAGATTCTTCTCTTTTATTATAAGTGTATATTATGAGTTTGGTTTTTGATTTTCCCTTTTCAAAATCAAAAATTACTTCCTTTATTATTTCGTATATCGAATTGCTTTTGTTGTATTTTACATCCCCTGTATCTTCTATACCAGTAATAAAAGTTCGCAGTAACTTACTTTTTTTATATAATTCTATTCTATCCAAAAATCAATCTCCTAATAATTGTATCTGCTTTAATATTATCATAATTTTTAATTCCATTCAAAAATCTTCCTACTCAATAGAATAGGAAGATTTTTTAGTGGTTAATATCTAGCTCTTTCCCTAGCAGCATCAGCCCTTGCTTGCGATGCTCGCAATTGGTCTTGGTGATGCTGTGTTTGCCTTGCCCTTGTTTCTGCCTGTTGAGCTCGTTTTTCGGCATCTAGCATATTTCTCCGTCTTTCTTCTCTATCAGCACCAATAGCATCTAAATCAGCACCTGAGAGCGGTGTTGTGTTAGACAATCTTGCAGAATCATTGACTGATTTCCCAACACTTTTTCCTATGTAATTCAAAAATGACCAGAGAATGGCTCCTATACCCCAGAATAACTTTCCAAAAAGTGTAAATATACCTCTCACCAAAGGAATGTTCTTGTAGGCATAAACAACCGTCACGATTACCGCTATCAACAAACCAAAGGACAGTATCAAACCAAAGATGTCTGCAGTTCCCATTTCTTATCCCTTCCGTCTTCTTCTACCGCCAGCCAATCCAAGGCTTGACAGCATCGCCACACCAAAGAGTGCCAACAGGCTTTCTTGCTCTCCTGTGTTGGGTAGGGCTGCTTGACGAGCTTTGCGTGAATAGGTAATTGTGCCATCAGGGTTGAGCATTTGCCCTGGCTCAAGTTTCGGTGTCGTCTTACCACTATCACCCACAACAACGCTACCACCGTCTGGCAAGTCAACACGGGTACCACCTTGGGCAATGCGTGCGTCTTCTTCAGCTTTCAACTTGTCGTATTGAGCTTGGAGAGTTGCGAGTTTAGCCTTTTGTTCCGTCAAGCGGGCATTGATGGCATCAACTTTCTTGTGAGCAGCTTCTGCGTCAAGTTTGGCTTTTGCAAGAGTTGCATTTGCTGCATCAAAGGCAGATTTTGCTTTATCAAGGTTGCTGTCTGCATTGGTGTACTTGTCTAACTTGTCAGCAAGCACTTTGGCTTCACTTTCAAGGTCAGCTCGTTTCACCAACAATTCAGCTCGTTTAGCATTCAAGGCATCAAGTTTGTCAGTTTCAGTCTTGTGGACAGCCTTAGCTGAATCAAGAGTAGCAATACTTGCCTCAAGAGTAGCATGGGCACTGTCAGCTTTAGCAGTTGCATCGACAAGAGCTTGTTCAGCGTCTGCCAATTTACCTTCAGCTTCAGTCAAGCGAGTTTGAGCGGTCATGTAGCCGTCAAGTTCTTCTGCAAGAGCTTTGGCTTCTTCAACCAAGCGGTCTTTTTCTGCCAAGAGTTCTGCTTTTTCAGCATTGAGGGCATCAAGTTCAGCTTGTGCAGTTGTAAGAGCAGATTTTGCAGTTGCAAGTTCTTGAGTAGCTGTTGCCTGAGTAGCTTGGCTAGTTGTGAGTGCAGATTGAGCTTCAGCCAACTTAGCTTGTTTGGTCGCAACATCAGCTGTGAAGTTATTAACAGCTTGTTGAGCTTCAGCTTGGCGAGTTTGTGCGTTTTGAAGAGCAATCGTTGCAAGACGCAGGTTGTTTTCTGCGACCTGAGTTTGAAGGGGAGTTGCCATAGCATCAGCCAAGACTTTCTCAGCTTTTGTCTTCAAGTCAAGAGCAGTAGCATAGTCTGAACTTGCTTTAGTCAAGTCTGCTTTAGCATTAGCAGATGCGGCTTGAGCTTGAGTTAAGTTAGATTGGGCTTGAGTGAGGTTGGCTTGGAGAGTGGTTGGGTCGTTAGGGTTGGCGATTGGTGTGCCGTTGTATGGTCCAAACAAATTGATGACATGAGTTCTTCCACCAAATGTTGCAAAGGCAACACCAAGTTGAGATGAACGTGTGTCAAAAATGTTTGTAGTATGAGCCCATTTAGATGGAGCGTCAGCAAATGTCATTCCAATCATAGCTTGATAGATTGATTGTTTAACCTCATATATGCTAACATTCTTATGGTTGTGATAAGGAACGATGTTTGACGCGTTTTCAGATGACATATCATCTCGACCAATGTGACCAGCATCTTGAATTAGTTGGTTGCGTTGAATGTACTTTTGGGCTTGACGTTGAGCTGCTAAGAGAGCTTCTTCTGAAATTGTTAATGATGCAAGACCCATTTTTTGACGAATTTCATTAATAACTTGTAAGTTATATTGGGCTAATTCAAGTAATTCTTTTTCTGTTAGAGCATCTAAATTGACAAATCGATTTTTATCTGATACCCTAATAGAGGTGCTTGAGGCTTCTTCTACCTTAACACCCATACCAGTCAGGACACGATTTGTGTCTTGGCTATTTTGTTGTGAGTGGAGATCATAAGCGTCTTTAAAGGTAATTGTGTTAGATTTGGCACCAATACGTTGTTTTGTTGCGTCAGTAATAGTGTGTGTTACACTTAAGTCAATATTAACAACGTCAACATTATTCAACGCATCTTGGGCTTTCTTAACCGCATCTTGTGCAGTTTTAACAGCAGTATCTGTTTGAGTAACCTTAGCAGTAGCTGTGGTTAATTTAGCCTTAGCGGTATCAACAGCGTCAGATTTGGTTTTAACGTCTGTTTGAGCAGTAGTGATGCGTGTTTGACGGTCAGCATCAGCCTGTTTAGCTTTAGCGACTGCGTCTTGAGCGACTTGGACGTTGGTTTGAGCGGTTTGTACGGCTTTAATAGCTTGGTCAAGTTGAGCTTGAGCTTCTGGTAAACCAGTGTTGTTCAACGCGTTTTGAGCAGCTGTAACGGCATCTTGTTTGGCTTTCAAGTCAGCATTGGCTTGGTCGAGAGCCGCTTGGGCAGAATCGACATCAGATTGTTTGCTTGCGACAACAGCAGTCTGAGCTGTGATTTTGCTGTTTACGGCATCAGTATCACGAGCATTATCAGCTTGGTCTTGCAAGTTGGCTGCTTGGTCAGCTTGGTTAGCCGCAATGGCTTGTGGTGTTGCTTTTGAAGCGTCAGCTTGGGCTTTTGCAACATCAGCTTTAGCGGTGTCAACAGCAGTTTGAGCGTCAGCTTTAGCCTTGTCAGCTGTATCAGCTTGGGTTTGAGCGTCATTTTTAGACGCTTGGGCTGTGTCAAGATTTGCTTTTGAATCAGCTACAACCTTAGTTTGGTCTGCAATTTTTGCATTAACGTCAGCTGTTTTAGTGACATTAGCTTTTTGAGCGTCAGCATTTGTTGCTTGGTCAGCTTTGATGTCCTCAATAGCTTTTGGAGTTGCCGCATTAGCAATAGCTTGAGCGTCATCAAGAGCTTTTGTAGCATCATCAACAGCGGTTTGAGCGTCTGTGACAGCTTTGTCAGCACCATCTGCAACCGATTGTGCAGCATCAGCTTCAGCCTGAGTAGATGCGACAACTTGAGCTTGTGCATCAAGAGCTGTCTTCACTTCAGCTGAAGATGTTGGTTGCGATTGTTCTGTGACAGTTGTTTCAGCAACTGGTGCAGTTTGAAGTTCTTCTGCGAGAACAGTTGGGTTAGCAACTGCGGCAAGAGTGATGGCAGTAGTAGCTGTGGCTACGGATTTGAGTGGTTTCATAAAATCCTCCCTTTTTTTGGTTAAAAGGGCAACTCCTGTGTGTTTAGAAGAACTACCCCATATACTACACTATTTTACCACCTTTAAGTGCAACATTCAATAAATAATTCACAAAAAAGTGCAATATAGCGTACTTTTGTTTTGTTTTTTTACCCTTAAAATAGTAAGAAAAGGGTTAAAATCATGAACAAAGATAAGTTACAAGCATTTATAGCAGGAAGAATTAGATACTTACGACAACAAAAAGGATTGAGCCAAGAAAAACTGTCAGAGTTGGCAGGGCTTGGAACAAAACATATCCATAATATTGAAAAACAAAAGTATAACTTTCAAATTCAGACCCTTAGCAAAATAATCTCAGCACTTGACGTTGACGAGGCAACCTTTTTCAATTTTGATTTTCCAAATCAAAGTCAAGAAGTTGATAATTTGATTGAACAACTATTAGCACTCCCTGATGCTCAACGTGATAGCATTGTTGAAGCTATCAACACCTTATTACGTAACATCAATAATCAAAACCGCTAGAAAATCATCTAGCGGTTGTTTTATTTATTTCAGGTAACCATCATTACTTAACAGTCGCTCCTCTGCTTCAACAATATCTAATGGACGAGGAATACCGTAGTCACCCACAACACGTTTGTATTTCTCCACCTTCATAATATCATTATAGAATGTTTCCATATCGAATTCTTTACCTAATGCCGAAAATAAATTTTTTAACATCGTCGGTACAAGCTCCTTTTCCACACGTTTTGTCGTCAGAAACCAGTCAACAGCATCCTCATCAGATAACAGTTCAGATTTATCATAGTCCCTTCTTTCCTCCTCTGCACGCTTCAGCTCTGCTTTCTCTTTTCTCTTTTCCAAAGTTCTAAACTTCACATCATCACTATAATAATCATTAATAATTTTGTCAATCACATCTTCAGAATAAAATTTAGGATTTGTTCCCAAGTCTGGATCGTTTTCATAATTTAACATAATTGCTCGAGCTCTATCTGATGATAAATAGAGCTTTTTTCTCAGATAAGCACTAGTATAATAAGTTTTTCCCTTAAATTCCTTGCTATCAATTGATGGTTTAGACATATAACCCCCTTCATAAACGGTTAATATTTTTTTAAAATCATAAGTTACACCACAATTATAAAGGATTTATGCATGAAAGTCAACAACCGCTTATTTTAAAAACGTTTATTTAGTCGTTTTTCTGTTGATAAAAACGTTTATGTCTGTTATGCTATTAGTGTAAATGACGACGTCACGAAATTTACAGTAAATCTGTAGCAAACAGTGGTTGCTATCCTCAAAAATAATATATTTTTACTAAGAAAGGAGGATGCTTATATGGCATTCTATAAAAAATCAAATGGCTACAGTTCTAGCCTTGCTCAACAACTTCTTGACGATGAGGTGGTCAAACTCGCTGGAAAGCAATTAGAAGACCAATTTGAATTTGTCCAGACTGGCGAAATTGTGAACGGCAAAGAAAAGATGAAACGTACTAATAATGTACAGGCTCATTATGTCTATGTCGCTACTGACACTCAAAACCCTTTTAAGGTAAAGTTTGCATTAGAAAACAAACCTGATTTAAATGGGTTCGAGATTGGCGATACCGTCACATTTGAAGGGTTAGAGGCCTATGAAAACAACTATGGTCAGGTCTATTTTCGAGCAACAGGCATTAAGAAAGGGAAATAACTTATGGCTTTTGTGAACCCTAAAAGCCAAGTTCAGAAAGTATCAGGAGCGGTTGTTCCTGATACTGCTGATTTTGGTAAAGATAGATATACTTTAGCACAATTTATTTTACGAAACTTGAATAACGCTCTTGATATTAACGATGAATCCTCTTATCTCAATTCATTTGATATTAAAGTTTTGAGTAATGATAGTGGCATGCTATTTATTCCTAACTTACCTGTATCGTATCCGATAAACTCCCAACTTTATTTCAATCTATATGCGATTTGTGCTGGTATTCTTTATCCCTATAAGACATTATTACCTCAGAATAACGCCTATTTTGTTCCCTATGATACTGATAATCCAAATCAAGCACGAGCATTCTTTTTCCCATGGCTGGACGGTGTTCCTAGTCGTTTACAAATCAAAGATATTAACCGTTTCATCAATGAACGTGTTTCCGAGCATTGTATCCCCTTAATGGCAAACGGAGTCAACGGAATAAATCTAGATATGAACAAAGTAGTCCATCTAGCTATTTCAGGTGCATCAGGAACAGGCAAGTCTCACTTTGTTCGCTACCTTATCTTGTGCTTGAAAAAGCTAACAAACCAAATCATCTGTATAGACCCTAAACTGAGTGATATTTATCTTTTAGGGAAGGAACTAGGGTTAGAGGTCTTTGCACCTACTCATGGTTCTAACTTGAATAGCTTTATAACAGAAGTTAACGAACTTCTTGGACGAGTTATCAATAAAATTTTTGAACGTCAAGAGATGCTGTTGACACAACCTAACAAACATTTTAAGCGTATTTATATTGTTATTGATGAATTGTTAGCGTTAGTACAAGGTAGCTCGAAACAAGCACGTGAATCATTCTCTCAGTTACTTGGAACAATTGCATTACTTGGACGCCAAACAAATATTAGTCTTATCTTATTAAGTCAAAGATTCGATGCTACTGCGTTTGCTGGCAATACAGCTGTCCGAGAACAATTAAACTGCGTTATCATTTTAGGCGAAGTGAACGCTAATACTTGTCAATTCTTGCTGCCAAATACCAATGTTGATAACATTGTCGTCCCTGCGGGTATTGGTACAGGTATCATCAAGTTTACTGACAGCGAACACCGCACACACATCATGCCTTTGCTAACTCCAACTTACTCTATTTGAAAGGAAATATTTTATGAAGCATTATTTCAATCAGTACAACCTCATCAATTTTTCCGTATTTTTATTATTAGTAACTACTGCTATTGAGCGTCTTTTGTCGTTTGTAATGATTAAGACAGCATTAACAACTGTTGTACCACTATTTGTTTTTGTTTGGTCACTACGCTTAATTATGGTAATCGTCGTAGCCATGCTATTTTTTACCATTCTGCTCGAGTTCACCAATCGTAATGCAGATTTTGATTACTTCCGAAATAGCATTAAGTCCTATGTCGCAACTTGGAAAATCCGTAGATACTGCACTCTTATCAACATTGAGCCAACAGTTGAAGAATCCGCTCGATACACAAGCACTAAGCAGATGATTATTAAAAAAGCAAACCGCTCATTATTAACATTAACGGTGACATACTATGAGAAAAAGGCTTTTCTAAAAGGAAGACTCCCTGCTAACACAGAAAGCTCTGACTTAATCGAGGAATTGTTGCCAAAAATCAAACGTGAACTGAATTATTTAGATAAAAATTACCAGTTCAATGACATTGTAAGAGATGACGAAAGTAGGACATTCTCATCAGTTGCAATTAGAAAAAATAAAAACAAAGGCTTTCATCTACAATAATTGGTGCGGTGGCTGCTGCTGGAGGCAAGCAAGCCAACCAGCACCACCAACTAGAACTACCCCTGTCTATGAAGTGGGGTGGGGTAAGGTCAGTATTACCCTTACCCCACTTAGCAGACAAGACAAATAACATATAAGGAAAAAATCAATGACAAACGAATTAAATTCCCAGTTCAAGGCAAGCTCATTTTGTTGTACCTTAAACAACATTGACAAACTCTTCGACCTTAATGATAAAACGTTTGATAAATCAAAGTATTCAGACGAAACACGAAAACTAGTTGAAGAATTCCGTGCTAACCTTGACCCAAATAAAACCTACTCAGAACAAGATATGGTTGAACACCTCATCTATTTATGGGTTGATGGTAAAGAAGAAACTCGTTCAGCTGCTGCAAACTATGAAATCGGGGAGAATGACGTGCATCACTCACATCTGATTTTAGAAGCCAAAAACCAAACACGCTTTTCAGCCATCAAAAAGCTCTATCCAACTATCCATGTTGAACTAACACGAGGGACACGTGATGATGTCATTTCCTACCTCAATAAAACAGGTAAGCATGAAGAGAAATCTCACACAACCGTTGTTCCAATGATGAATCATGGGATTATCGAAGCTAATCAACAAGGAAAACGTACTGATTTAGAAACCATTCAAGAACTTCTTGCGGCTGGACTCACACCTGAGCAAGTTATGCGTCAAAACCTTTCCTATCGGCGATACTCGAAAATGATTAAAGAACATTACTATCAGATGAAGGTTGAGAATGCACCCTTAGTTAAAGAAATGAGCATTTATTGGCACCTGGGGGGGCCGGGCACAGGAAAGAGCTTTCTGCAGGTTCTTTTGAAAAAGGAATTTGGGCATGATAGTGTCTATGTCCTCTCCGACTACGGTACAGGTGGATTGGATAATTACACAGGCGAGCCTATTCTATTCATGGACGAGTTCAAAGGCGATGTTGACTACCAGACCTTCTTAAAACTGCTTGATGTTTACCCTAACCAGGTTCATGCTCGCTATACTAACATTTACGCTCTTTGGTCAGAGGTTCATATCTCCAGCATTTTTACCCCTAGAGAAATCTATAACCTTCTTGTACCAAAGGAGCAACAAAAACATGACCCTATTGAACAACTCTACCGACGCATTCACACAGTTGTGTACCATACTAAAACATCTGACAATCAATACAAAACTCTAAAAATGACCATGACTGATTATTTAGAACTTGTTAGACGGAAGTTAGATTTTGAAACATTGATTACGGACTACATTACTGAAGATGATACCACTTCAGATTATACCTACGACCCAAACAAAAAAGCTACCACTGACACCTCCACCGACCAAAGCGAGACTGACAGCGATAGCTCAACCAAACAACAATAGCCACAACTATTCTTGTTGTTGCTATTATCTCAAAATACGATGAAATAAACAAGAGGTAAGCAATATGCAAGTCATTTTACCAGATGAACAAGTTAAACAAATTCAGCTTCTGATTGCCGAGCTGATTAAACAAGAAATTGAAAACAGATTAACAAATAGTAATCTTGAAAGTCCGTTTTTGAATAAGCAACAAGCCTGTACCTATCTAGGCATCTCGAACAATACACTGGATTCTTGGATTCAAAAAGGTTTACCTGCTATCCGAGTGGGAAAAACAGTGCGATTTGATAAAGCCGAAATCAAACGTTGGCTACAAAATCAGTAGCATTTTTACCGTGGTTTGTTTATAATAGAGCCACGGTATTTTTCTAGCTCGATTAGGATAGGAGAATACAATGACCATTTCAAAAACCAAAAACAGCACTTATCGTCTGCGTTTGTACATTCCTGATGAAGTCAAACCGATTTTAGGGATTTCAACTAAAATGTATGAAAAGACCTTCAAAACACGAAAGGAGGCTAAGCAAGCTGAATTAGAATGGCTGACTAAAATTGATAAAGCTATCAGTGGTGAAATTGCACCACAATTTGAAATTGATGGTAACATCCTTTTCTCTGACTTTTTTCACACGGTTTGGTGGGAATCCTACAAGGCAGGACAAACCACCTCAACCAATAGACCACCAACGACTGTAACAATTGAGAATACTGCTACCGTATTCAAAAAGCACATTCTGCCGATGTTGGGGAATTATTCACTTGATTTTTTGAATCAAAATAAGCAAGTTATCCTTAACTTGATGACCGCCAAAGCCAATGAATATGCCAATTTCAAAACTTTACGAAGCTATGTCAATTCCATGTTTGACTGGGCAGAAGAACTTGAATATATTGAAGCTAACCGTGTTTCCAGAACATTGAAACGCATCAAGGCAATCAAAAAAATTCAACTTCAGGAAGCCAAACAAGAGGAAGATTTATATTTGTCACAAAAAGAATTAAAAGCATGGCTCAAAGCTATTGCATCTGACCTTGAACAAGGAAAGTTAGAGTTTAAGGATTACGTTCTATTCTTTACCACCTTCTTCTTGTCCGACCGTAAATCAGAAAGCTATGCACTTGAATGGCGACACATTGACTTTACTAAAGAGGAAATCCATCTTGTTCAAGCCCTAGATAGAAACGGCAATATTAAATCAACCAAAGGAAATAAGAAAACCATCTTCAAAGTTCCAAAAGAATTGATTGCCATGCTACAGTCTTGGAAGATACAGCAAAAGCAAGAACTTAGTAAGTTCAATATCATTCAGACCGAACGGCAGTTGGTGTTCACTTATATTGATACCAAAGGAAATGTTAATAAACCATTGCACAACGATTATCTTAACTATCGCATGCAAGCAATTGAAAAGCGTCACCCTGAATTGGTACACGCTACACCACACAAACTACGTCACACAGGAGCTACACTTGCCAAACAAGCAGGAATGAGCTTAGAAGCGATTTCAGAGGCTCTAACTCATAGTGATACTATCACCACCAAGACTTACGTCAACACTTCAAACGTCGTTCCAATGGCAGTTGGCGAGATTGCCTACCGACACCTACAAAATTAAATGGTGGGAATTTGGTGGCAACTTTGGTGGCAATTCTTGGAAAAATGCACCAAAAAACACCCCATGGTGGGAACCATGAAGTGTTGATAAACGCTGTATTGTAGCTGGTTCTTAACGTTTTGAGAACTGGCTAGCTTTACGAGCTTTCTTAAGACCTGGTTTCTTACGTTCAACCTTACGAGCGTCACGTGTGAGCAAACCAGCACGTTTCAATGAATCGCGGAAGTCTGGGTCAACTTGCAAGAGGGCGCGAGCGATACCGTGACGGATAGCGCCTGATTGACCTGCATAACCACCACCAACAACGTTAACGAAAACGTCGTATGAACCAGCAGTAGAGGTTACTGCAAATGGTTGGTTAATAACGAGACGCAAGTCTGCGTGTGGGATGTACTCTTCAACGTCTTTTTTATTGACAGTGATTTTACCAGTACCTGGAACGAGGCGAACGCGTGCAACAGCGTTTTTACGACGGCCAGTACCTGCATATTGTGCTTGTGCCATAATGTGTTACTCCTTTCTCTTAGATCAATCCTGAAATGTCAAGAATTTCTGGTTGTTGAGCAGCGTGGTTGTGCTCGCTACCAACAAAGACTTTCAGTTTCATGCCTTGTGCACGTCCAAGAGTGTTGTGTGGCAACATACCTTTCACTGATTTTTCAATCAGGCGCACAGCATTTTTAGAACGCAAATCACCAGCAGAGATAGCCTTCAAACCACCTGGGTGAAGTGAGTGGGTGTAGTAGATTTTGTCAGTTGCTTTTTTACCAGTCAATTTCACTTTTTCAGCATTGATAACGATAACAAAGTCACCAGTGTCTGTGTGTGGTGTGAAAGTTGGCTTGTTTTTGCCGCGAAGAATGCTAGCAACTACCGCAGAAAGGCGTCCAAGAGGTACATCAGTTGCGTCAACAACGTACCATTTGCGTTCAACTTGGCCTGGTTTAGCCATAAATGTTGTTTTGTTCATGGGGTCTCCTATACGAATTCGTTTTTGTTTACAGGTGATGGGTGTTCCGTCCCATCGAAGGTATTTGGAAGGTTCCGGGGCCTTTCAAATGGGGTAAACAATACCGTCTTATATCATACCAAAATAAACTGTTCTTCGTCAAGTCATTTACCTGATTTTTTACAAAAAACACAGCAAAGGTTCCTGAGTCGAAGTTGCTCATTGGTTTTTCGTGGATAAATACGGTATAATAGCTCTATGAAAACCTACGAAATTATGTTTGAGGAACTGATTAAGACAACCGATTTTGTTCGCGGGCAAGATTTGGCTAATCGTTTAGGGCTGTCACGGACAGCTATTTGGAAAGCGATACAAGCGTTGGAACACCAAGGCATCATCATCGAATCGGTTAAAAATAAAGGCTACCGCTGGTTGGCTGGTGACCTGTTATTACCGAGTCGTATCGCGCAAGATTCTGGGTTAACAGTTAGCTATCAGCATGTCAGCCAGTCAACACAGCTGGATGCTCGAATCGGCATTAGTCAAGGGTTGACTGCGCCTAGACTGTACTTGGCTTCCCATCAAACAGCCGCAGTTGGTCGGTTTGGGCGCTCTTTTTTTACCAGTCCACAAGGCGGAATTTACATGTCCCTCCATCTCAAACCCAACCTTAGGCATGCCCAGCTGCCGCCCTACACCATGATGGTTGCAGCCAGTATCGTCAAAGCTATTGACAAGCTCTGTGGTAGGTCTTGTGGGATTAAGTGGGTCAATGATATTTATGTCGGGCAAAAAAAAATAGCTGGTGTGCTAACTGAAGCAATCACATCTGTCGAAACAGGGCTGGTGACCGATGTGATTATTGGTGTTGGTTTAAATTTCCACATCACAGATTTCCCTAACGAACTCAGAGACAGGGCCGGGACACTTTTTACTGAGCAACCGCCAATTTTTCGTTACCAGCTTATTACAGAGATTTTGAACATTTTCCTAAAGAGGGATGAGCAAGAGTTGGTTGCCTATTATAAGGAAAAGTCACTCGTTTTGGGACGTGAGATCGCCTTTTTTGAACAAGGACAAGCTGTGACTGCGACAGCTATTGACCTCACTGATAAAGGAGAACTGGTGGTACAGCTAGCTTCTGGCGAGACAGCTGTCCTACATGGCGGTGAGATTAGTCTCACTTCTTGGGAGGCAAAAGCAAGCGACTGAGGCGGTCAATCATATAAACACGAACCAGGTTGCGCCCTAGTAAAATTCCCCAGAAGAGAGTGAGCAAAAATTGCTCAGCTGATAGGGAAGCAGTAAAGAGAATGGTTTGAATGGCACATGTTAGTGCCATTATGACAAAATGACGAATTGGCATAAGCGTATTATACCATAACTTGACGAGTTTCAGTTGTTCAAAACTTAGCAACGTTGACCACCAGTTTGTCACTAATGACTAGAAATAATCTAAAAGGATTAAACCCGAGGATATTCATGATTACAAAAGAATTTGATACTATTGCAGCCATTTCAACGCCACTTGGTGAAGGAGCCATTGGCATTGTGCGTTTGTCTGGCAGCCAAGCCATCGCTATCGCTGACCAAGTTTTTAGAGGTAAGGCTCTGAAAGTAGTAGCTAGTCATACCCTGACCTACGGTCATATTGTCGAAAAAGATGCCATCATTGATGAAGTGATGGTGGGAGTGATGAGAGCTCCTCGCACCTTTACCCGTGAAGATGTGGTTGAGATTAACACCCACGGCGGTCTGGCGGTGACCAATCAGATTTTACAACTACTGATTAAGCATGGGGCTAGATTAGCCGAACCTGGTGAATTTACCAAACGAGCCTTTCTCAATGGGCGCATTGATCTGACCCAGGCCGAGGCCATCATGGATTTAATTCGTGCCAAGACCGACAAGGCCATGGCGGTGGCCGTCAGTCATTTAGAAGGATCCCTCAGAGAACTGATTGACAGCACTCGTCAGGAGATTCTAGCCACTCTAGCTCAGGTTGAGGTTAATATCGACTACCCTGAGTACGACGACGTGGAAGAGATGACCACCGCTATTGTGCGTGAGAAAACGGCTGAATTTCAGGCTTTGTTAGAAAACTTGCTCAGAACAGCAAAACGAGGGAAAATTCTCAGAGAAGGCCTAGCTACAGCCATTATCGGGCGCCCCAACGTTGGTAAATCCAGTCTCTTAAACAACCTTCTACGTGAAGACAAGGCCATTGTCACCGATATCGCAGGAACAACGCGGGATGTCATTGAGGAGTATGTCAATATCAAAGGCGTCCCATTGAAGTTGATTGACACGGCAGGCATTCGTGAGACGGATGATGTCGTGGAACAAATTGGGGTTGAGCGTTCCAAAAAAGCCTTAGCTGAGGCTGATTTAGTGCTTCTGGTCCTTAATAGCAGTGAACCTCTCACCGATCAAGATAGGCAGTTATTAGCACTCAGTCAGACCAATAATCGCATCATTCTGCTCAACAAGACCGATTTACCAGAGCAGATTGAGCGCAAAGAACTTCCAGATGATGTGATTGACATTTCGGTATTAGAAAACCGCAACATTGACCAAATTGAAGACCGTATTAACCAACTCTTTTTTGATAAAGCAGGGTTAGTAGAAAAAGATGCGACTTATTTGTCTAATGCCCGTCATATTTCCTTGATTGAAAAAGCCTTGGAGAGCTTGCGTGCGGTCAATGAAGGACTTGAGATGGGTATGCCAGTTGACCTCTTGCAAGTTGATTTGACCCGTTGCTGGGAAATCTTGGGAGAGCTCACTGGCGACGCTGCGCCAGATGAGCTCATTACCCAGCTCTTTAGCCAGTTCTGCTTAGGCAAATAACCCACGGACCGATTGAACAGCCTTTGTACAATAGACTTCTTAAATGTGTCATAACATTCTTTTGTATCTAGATGTCATCCCTAACCCAAAACATTGTAGATAAAGATAAGGTGATTAGATATACAAGGGTCATTAGAGATAGAAAATATATCGTAAAAAAGGTCTCTAAACAACGATTTTCCTGGTTGTTACCCAGCGAGATAAACGGCTTTCTCTTGAAAATTTTTTCTAAAATGTTATAATAGTAGGGTTAATAGAAAAGGAGATTAAAAATGGACCCAATAATTTTAGTAATTTTGATGACTATTTTTTTAGGTTTTAGCTTTTTTATGCAGTACAGACAGCGCAAACAAATGCAAGAGCGCTATGAGCAACTTAAAAAATTATCAAAAGGCGATCAGGTGATTACCATTGGGGGGCTGTATGCAACCATTGACCATGTTGATCCGGATCAAGGCAAGGTTGTTTTAGATGCTGACGGTATCTTTCTGACCTATGAGTTGATCGCTATTAAACATGTTGTAAAAGCTCAATTAGCTGATGGGAGCATTGAAACAACAGAAACAGCAGAGACTGTTGTCGAACATCAAGAGTAGCAAAAGGAACTTTCTAGATTAGTCAGCTAGAAAGTTTTTGTTTGAGTACGGAGTTGTCACAAATGGCTTTTTTTATGGTAAAATGGTCTTATCATACACTAAAATAGGAAACATATGCTTAATTTATTCAACAAAGAGGAAAAACTCTCTGATTTAAAGGTTCCTCATCACATTGGGGTGATTATGGATGGCAATGGCCGCTGGGCTAAAAAGCGGCTTCAGCCTCGAGTCATGGGACACAAGGCAGGTATGGATGCCCTCCAAGCGGTCACCATTGCTGCCTCCAAACTCGGTGTCAAAGTGTTGACGGTCTATGCATTCTCAACAGAAAATTGGTCTCGTCCAGAAGATGAGGTTCGTTTTATCATGAAATTACCGGTGGAGTTTTTTGACAAATACGTGCCCGAACTAAATCGAAATAACGTCCGTATTCAAATTATGGGAGAAACGAATCGCCTACCAAAGGATACTTTAGAAGCTATGGAACGCGCAATCGCTCAAACATCTGAAAATACAGGACTGATTTTAAATTTTGCGCTTAATTACGGTGGACGTGCCGAATTAACCTTAGCCATGCAAGCGATCGCCGAACAGGTTAAAACAGGACAATTAGAACCTTGTGACATCACCGAAACCATCATCAGCCAGCACTTGATGACCGCTAGTTTACCGATGGACTATAGGGACCCAGATTTAATTATCAGAACCAGTGGCGAAGAGCGGTTGAGTAATTTCTTGCCTTGGCAAGCGGCTTATAGTGAATTCTATTTTACCGAGGTGCTTTGGCCTGATTTTAAGGAAGCTGAACTGGAACAAGCGATTAGAGATTATAGTAGTCGTCATCGTCGCTTTGGCGGTATCTAAAGGAGGATGCGTATGCAACAACGTGTGATTTATGGAGCGATAGCAGCAGCAATTTTTTTACCGATTTTGATTTTAGGAGGTCTACCATTGCACCTTCTCTTGGGAGGGCTAGCCATGCTTGCTGTCGCAGAGCTCTTCAAAATGAAAGGACTAGAGCCTTTTTCATTCGAAGGTGCTCTAGCTACGTTGGGGGCTTTTGTGCTAACCGTTCCATTGGGACATTATTTCAGTGCCTTACCGTTGCAAGCTAATGTTTCAGCTCTTACAGTCATCGCCTTTATCATCTTAGCTGGTATGGTCTTCACTTTTCCTAACTATCGCTTCGAGGATGCGGCATTTGCGATAGCTGCTAGTTTTTATATGGGTATTGGTTTTCACCATCTGGTACTTGCCCGCTTGGCAGGGATTGAACATGTTTTGTTTGTGCTCTTTATCATTTGGGCAACAGATATTGGGGCGTATATGATTGGCAGTCGATTTGGCAAGCGACGCTTGGCGCCTCAGATTTCACCGAACAAGAGTATTGAAGGCTTTTTAGGCGGTATCTTGTCTGCTATGCTTATTGCCGCCATCTTTATCCTCATTAGAAAAACAGTAACGCCTTATTCTTTGCTAGGAACACTTCCTCTCATCGCACTATTTAGCGCCATTGCACAGTTCGGGGATTTGGTAGAAAGCGCCATCAAACGCCACTATGGGGTAAAGGACTCTGGTAAGCTGATTCCAGGGCACGGTGGCGTATTTGATCGTTTTGATAGTGTCATTTTTGTCTTACCCTTGATGCACTTCTTTGGCTTATTTTAACTTAGAAAAGAGGCGATTATGCAAGGTCTAATAATCTTTATTGCTATTTTTGGTATTTTAGTGATTATCCATGAGTTCGGACACTTTTACTTTGCCAAACGTGCTGGCATCCTTGTCCGTGAATTTGCAGTTGGCATGGGACCTAAGATTTTCTCTCATACAGCGGCTGATGGCACATTATATACTCTGCGTCTGTTGCCATTAGGTGGTTATGTCCGTATGACTGGCTGGGGGGAAGATAAGACAGAGATTAGAACTGGACACTCTGCCAGCCTATCTTTCAATGAAAAAGGTCTAGTTAGTCGGATCAATTTGTCTGACCGTGTGGTTGATCAAACAGCTCTTCCGATTGCCATCACCAGTTATGACCTTGAAGACAGTCTCGAAGTGATGGGATTAGTTGCCGGTGAATCCAAGAGCTATGCTGTTGACCAAAACGCGACCATCATCGAAGAAGATGGCACTGAGGTGCGGATAGCGCCACTCGACGTCCAATATCAGAACGCCAGTGTCTGGGGACGCTTGATGACTAACTTTGCTGGTCCTATGAACAACTTTATCTTAGGTATAGTTGTCTTTACCTTGATTGCTTTTTTACAAGGTGGCGTCAGAGATTATACGTCAAATACCTTTCTAGTAGCGGACAATGGGCCCTTGTCGCAAGCAGGTTTATCTGGTCAGGTCACAATTTACCAAATCAATCATCAGCCTGTGACGGATTGGGAAAGCCTGAGTCAAGCGGTACAGGCAGGCGGCTCTACCATGGTTCTGGAATTATCAGATGGAGATGGAATCCCCAAAAAAGAAGTAACTATCACGCCGAAACAAGAAGATGACCGCTACCTCATTGGGGTATCCCCTGCCCTCAAAACAGGGTTTTGGGATAAGCTAAAAGGTGGATTTGCCATGGCTTGGGAGAGTGCCTTCGCTATTGCAACAGCGCTAAAAAATCTCATTTTGAAGCCTGATGTGACAAAACTCGGTGGACCAATAGCCATTTACCAAATGAGCAGTTCAGCTGCCAAAGAAGGTCTGCTTTCTGTGTTGACGCTGATGGCTATGCTCTCTATGAACTTAGGTATTTTCAACCTCTTGCCTATACCTGCACTTGACGGCGGGAAAATCTTGCTTAACATCATTGAAGCCATTCGTAAGAAGCCTCTCAAGCAAGAAACAGAAGGCTATATTACTCTGGCAGGGGTCGCACTGATGCTCCTGTTAACCATTGCGGTCACCTGGAACGATATTGTCCGAACTTTTTTCTAAGAAAGGAATAACTCATGAAACAAAGTAAGTTATTGATTCCAACCTTGCGTGAGATGCCAAGCGATGCACAAGTCATCAGCCATGCCCTGCTTGTGCGAGCTGGCTATGTCCGCCAAGTCTCCGCTGGGATTTACGCCTACCTGCCTCTGGCCAATCGTGTCATCGAAAAAGCCAAACAAATCATGCGCGAAGAGTTCGAAAAAATAGATGCTGTCGAAATGTTAGCGCCTGCTCTTCTAACTGCTGACCTCTGGCGGGAATCTGGACGTTATGAAACCTACGGAGCTGACCTTTACAAACTTAAAAACCGTGATCAGTCTGATTTTATCCTAGGTCCGACCCACGAAGAAACCTTCACCATGCTGGTACGTGATGCCATCAACTCTTACAAGCAATTACCACTCAACCTCTACCAAATTCAACCCAAATACCGTGACGAAAAACGTCCTCGAAATGGTCTTCTGCGTACCCGTGAGTTCATCATGAAAGATGCCTACAGCTTCCACCAAAACTATGATAGTCTGGATGTGACTTACGAAGATTACCGTAAGGCTTATGAGGCGGTTTTCACACGAGCTGGTCTCGAGTTTAAAGCCATCATCGGTGATGGTGGAGCCATGGGTGGTAAGGACAGCCAGGAGTTCATGGCTATTACCCCTGACCGCACAGACCTTGGTCGCTGGCTAGTTTTAGATAAGTCGATTCCATCAATTGAGGAGATTCCAGAAGACGTTCTAACTGACATCAAGGCAGAGCTGACCAAATGGATGGTCTCTGGTGAGGATACGGTCGTTTATTCTGACCAATCCAGCTATGCTGCTAACCTTGAGATGGCAACGGATTTCTACCAGCCAAAACAAAAAGTGGTCACCCAAGAAGAGTTGACCAAGATTGAAACACCAAATTGCAAAACCATTGATGGAGTGGCAAGCTTCCTATCTATTGAGGACACGCAGACCATCAAGACCCTGCTCTTCATGGCTGATGACAAACCGGTGGTCGCACTTCTTGTCGGCAATGACCAAGTTAACGATGTCAAACTAAAAAACCACCTCGGCGTGGCTTTCTTGGAGCCTGCGACAGAAGAACAGGCTCAACAATTCCTTGGTGCTAACTTTGGCTCACTAGGACCTGTTGGTCTGCCTGAGGACATCCAAATCATCGCCGATCGCAAAGTACAGGACTTGGCTAACGCTGTTGCAGGAGCTAATAGCAATGGCTACCATTATACAGGCGTTAACCCAGGTCGTGACTTCACTGCTGATTATACCGACATCCGTGAGGTACGCGAGGGTGAGCTCTCGCCTGATGGTCAAGGTACCCTACACTTTGCTCGCGGTATCGAAATTGGACACATTTTCAAACTTGGTACACGCTACTCAGCTAGCATGGGCGCTGAGGTTTTGGATGAAAATGGCAAAGCAGTCGAGATGGTGATGGGATCCTACGGTATCGGTGTAAGCCGTCTCTTATCAGCTGTTATTGAACAACACGCTCGGCTATTTGTCAACAAAACACCAAAAGGTGACTACCGCTACGCTTGGGGCATCAACTTCCCAGAAGAGCTTGCACCTTACGATGTTCACTTGATTACCGTCAATGTCAAAGACGAGGCTTCTCAACATCTCACAACTCAAATCGAAAAGAACCTGCAAATGGCAGGCTATGAGGTCTTGACAGACGACCGAAACGAACGTGTCGGCTCTAAGTTCTCTGACAGTGACCTCATCGGACTGCCGATTCGTGTCACCGTTGGTAAAAAAGCCAGCGAAGGCATTGTTGAAGTCAAAATCAAAGCCACAGGCGATAGCATTGAAGTCCATGCCGAAAACCTGTTGGAAACATTGACGATTTTAACAGCGAAGAAATAGTTAAGACACAAAAAACCTAACCCACTAGTTGAAAAGCTAGCGAAGGTAGGTTTTTACTTTAAGTCAAATCAGCTCTAAAGCTCACCGACTAATAGACAAGAGCTGAGCTTTAGTGAGGGTATCAGCTCTGAACCCGTTTCATGTAATCTTGATAACTTTCTGTCTTCATCAAGTTTTTAGCATTTTGCACTCGTTCCTTGGTTGGAGGTTTAACTCCCGCCAGCGGATAAGGAATACCAAGCTGTCGCCACTTAAACTCACCCATGGTATGGTAGGGGAGAACCTCAAAACGGTTAACATTTGAGAGAGTTTCAACAAACTTTCCCAATGCAATCAAATCCTCATCAATATCGGTTAAGCCAGGCACTAGCACGTGGCGAATCCAGACGGGAACCCCTTTTTCAGAGAGGTATTTGGCACAAGCAATGATATTGCGGTTGGACTGACTAGTGACTAGTTTATGCCGCTCATTTTCAATGGCTTTGATATCTAGTAACACCAAATCGGTAACGGCGAGAAGTTTGTCAAAGATGGCATGGTACTCTGGTTTATCGCGAAATGGCAGAGCACAAGTATCCAGTGTACAGTGGATGCCTAATTTTTTAGCTTCTGTAAAGAGGGCTGTCACGAACTCAATCTGAAGCAAGGCTTCACCACCAGAGACCGTTATCCCACCTTCCTTGCCCCAAAAACCACGATAACGTAAAGCTTCTTTTAACACATCAGCAACTGTTCGCTCACGAGAGTTGTTGGTTTCCATTTCCCAAGTATCGGGATTATGGCAATACTGGCAGCGCATCTTGCACCCCTGCATAAAGACGATGAAACGAACACCAGGTCCATCAACTGTTCCAAAACTCTCTGTCGAATGAATCATCCCCGTTACTTGGCTGTAATCAATATCAGTCATCGCGCACCTCTGAAAACGTTTTATAGCCTTATTATAACAGATTTTTAGAAAAATAGAAAGACTTGTGAGAGAATTCTCATAAAAACTGTCCTGAGATAGGGCAATGTGTGCTAGAACAGCCCTGCTAATCAATATGTACTGACCCCCAAAAGTTGGACAAGAAATATTATTGAAAGGATTTAATTCTGTATTGCACAGGACTAAGTCCTTTTAATTTTGTTTTGATTCGTTTGTTATTGTAGTAAAAAATATAATCGCT